>JALOOB010000177.1 GCA_025454635.1 Anaerolineae bacterium | reverse complement strand
GAAAAGGTCAAGTACCTCCCGCTGGTCGAGGGGACCAACGCCGTTGGCGCGGCGCAGGCAGGCATCAAGACCAAGCCGGTCGCAGGCGATGCAGTATACGTGCTGGCCGCGGACGAGGTTGCGGACGGTCACGCGCTGCCGGCGGCGGCATTCACCGTGGTGCAGGCCGCGTACTGGACGCCGACGGCCGCGCAAGCGGACGTTGTCCTCCCCGCGCTGGACTGGACCGAGCAGCAGGGCCACATCATCAACATGGAAGGGTTGAGCCTGCAGGTTCAGCCGTTCCTGACCCCGCCGGCCGGCGCGCAGGCGGACGTTGCGACCCTGGGCGCGCTCGCAACCCGGTTGCGGACAGCCGCGTAACGGGCGTAGAAAGGAGTGCCGTTAATGGCCGAACACGAAAAGCCCACCGTTGCGAGCGAATGGCTCACCGGCTGCGCGGGCTGCCATATGTCCTTGCTGGACATCGACGAACGCATCGTCGACATCATCAACGCGGCGACGTTGTGGTCGACGCCGATCACCGACCTGAAGCATCCGCCGGAAGAAGGCGTGACCGTCGGCATCCTGGAGGGCGGCATTAACAACTCGACCACGGAAGAAGTGGCCAAGATGATGCGCGCCCGATCCAAGATCCTGGTTGCGCTGGGCGACTGCGCGGTGTTCGGCGGCGTGCCGAGCATGCGCAACTCGTGCGGCATCCAGGAAGCGCTCCAGCGCGCGTACGTGGAGAGCGAGAGCACGGTGGACGGGCAGATTCCGGGCCATCCGGACATTGCCGTGATGCAGGAGACGCGTCCGATCGACGCGGTGGTGCCTGTCGACGTGTATGTGCCCGGCTGCGCGCCCAGCGCGGACGCCATTTTCCACGTGCTCGTCGAACTGGCGAACGGCCGCATGCCCGAAGTCAAGGGCCAACTTCTGCACTGGCACTAAGGGGGACGTATGGCGCAAAAGATCATGATTGAGCCCGTAACCCGCATCGAAGGGCACGCCAAGGTCGGCGTGTACCTCGACGACCAGGGCCAGGTGGAAAAAGCGGTCTTTCACGTGAACGAGTTTCGCGGCTTCGAGAAGTTCTGCGAAGGCCGCATGTTCTTCGAGATGCCGCTGATCACGGAGCGCATCTGCGGTATCTGCCCGGTGAGCCATCACCTGGCGAGCGCCAAGGCGTGCGACGAGATCGTGGGCGCGGAAGTGCCGCGGCCCGCGAGCCTGCTCCGCGAGCTCATGCACATGGGGCAGATCATTCAGTCCCACTCGATGCACGTCTTCGAGTTGGGCGGGCCGGACCTGCTGCTGGGCTTCGACTGCGATCCGAAGGTGCGCAACGTGGTCGGCCTGTACGGCGCGAACCCGGAACTGACCGTGAAGGCCATCGGGCTGCGCAAGTACGGGCAGGACATCATCGCTCGCCTGGGCGGGCGCCGCGTGCATCCGAACTTCGCGGTGCCGGGCGGCGTGAACAAGGCGCTATCGGTGACGGACCGCGATGCGCTGCTCGGTGGCATCGACGGGATTATCGCGGACATCCGCCTCGGCCTGGGCATCATCAAGGGCTGGATGGCGGCGAATCTGGACGACCTGAACAAGTTCGGCGTCTTCTCGACGAACTACCTGGGGATGGTTGACGAGAACAACGCGCTCCAGCTGTACGACGGGCACATCCGCATCGTCGACAAGCAGCGCGAGTTCATCAACCGCTTCGACGGCCGGCAGTACCTCGACTACATTGCGGAGCGCGTCGAGCCGTGGACCTACCTGAAGTTCCCGTTCTATAAGGACCTCGGCTGGCCGGACGGCGTGTACCGGGTGGGTCCGCTGGGCCGGCTGAACGCGGCGGAGCGGATGGCAACCCCGCTGGCGCAGGCCGAGTACGAGATCTTCCAGCAGGTGCGCGGGGGCCAGGTGATCGAAGGCACGTTGTACTACCACTACGCGCGCATGATCGAAGACCTGTACGCGGCCGAACGGGCGCAGGAAATCCTGCTCGACCCCGACGTGTTGAGCACGGACATCCAGGACAACCGGCCTGTGACCAACGCGGAGGGCGTCGGCGTAATCGAGGCGCCGCGCGGGACGCTGTGGCACCACTACTGGGTGGACGAGAACGGTCAGTTGGAGAAGGTCAACCTGATCGTCGCGACGGGCAACAACAACTGGGCAATGAGCAAGGCGGTCGACTCGGTGGCCAAGACCTACGTCGACGGCAAGAACGTCACTGAGGGGCAGCTCAACCGGATCGAGGCGGCCATCCGCGCGTATGATCCGTGCCTTTCGTGCTCGACGCACGCGCTGGGCCAGATGCCGCTCGAAGTGGTGGTCTATGACGCTGAGGGCGACGAAGTCAACCGGGTGATGCGCGGCTAAAGAGCGAGTTCGCGCAACTGAATGAGGGGCGGAACGAGTGCGTCTGGCGACGCCCATCGTTCCGCCCCTCTGTTTCTCAAGGCTTGACGAATAGTACTACTGGTAGTACTATTTGAGAAGGGGAACGCGCGTCGATGATGACTCAACGCGATAAGCTGCTGGCGAAGATACAAAAGAACACGAAGAACGCCTCTTTCCAAGAGGTCGAGACCTTGCTGCGTCAGCACGGTTTCATTCTGGATCGCGTGCGGGGGAGTCATCACCGGTATAGACGTGGCACTCTGCAGTTGACAATAGCGCGGCACGGCGCGCGTTTGTCAGAGTACGAAGTCCGGCTGGCGTTGGACGCAGTACGACAGGTTCGAGCAGAAGAGGATTTGGATTAGGAGGATAATTTCAATATGGAAAAGGACCTTGGATATTTCCTGCAACTGCCGTACACGCTTCAACTTATCAAGGATCCCGACCCGGAGTTGCCCTGGTTCATTCAGGTCAAGGAACTGCCTGGATGTATGAGCCATGGTGACACGCCGGAAGAAGCCGTTGCGATGATCCGCGAGGCGATGGAGTTGTGGCTGGAGGGTATGCTGGAAGAGGGTTTGCCGATTCCGGAACCGGCCCCCGCATTTCCCGATTTCAGCGGAAAATTCGTCGTCCGCATCCCGCGCTCGCTGCACCGAAAGCTCGCGGAACAGGCGGAGCGCGACGAGGTCAGCCTGAATGCTTTCGTTACCGCCGCGCTCGCAGAGGCAGTAGGATACCGCTTAGGAGCCAACGAGCCCGTAACCTACACCATGCCGGTTGAAGCGCGCGCATCCGAAACCGCCGTTGCGGAATCGGGCGAGACCTACGACACGACCGCGCCCAGGAAGCGGAGGAAGACAAAACCACCCCGCGCCGGCGAGTAGCCAACGCGGGGTGGTAAGGCGCCAGTTGTGAGTTTGCGCTACCGCCTCGACGGGATAATGAGCCACATCAGAACGTAGGGGATCAACCCGGGCAAGCCGCCGGGCACCATCAGGATCAAGAAGATGATTCGAAACACCCAGGGGCTGATCCCGAAGAATGCGCCCAGGCCACCGCACACCCCGCCCACAATGCCATTCTGGCGTCGCAGTTGATTGTTCATTCGTTCCTCTCTTTGCCGCGCGCCGTCTATAGCGCGTCCCTTGCTCTTTCAGTATCCTATACGTTTTCCGCCGGAGTTAGTTTCGGCATGTGGTAATTGACGGGTGATATTCGTCATTGTTCCCGCCAGTTGTTTGCGTTATATTTCATTTGTTGGAACCACGTATGCGAGTATTGGTCATAGGTTACGGAAATCCAAGCCGCCAGGACGATGGAGTCGGGCTCGCTGTGGTGAATGGCCTGCGCGAGCGCGCGGGGCAAAGGCTTCTTGATGAAGGCGAGGACGGCTTCGACGATCTCGGCCACGCGCTGGATACGCTGTTCCTGCAGCAACTCAGCCCGGAGCTGGCCGAGACGCTGATCGATTACGATCACGTCGCGCTGGTGGATGCCCATTTCGGTCTTTACCCGGAGATCGTCCACCGCGCCGAGTTGGATTCTCAAGCCGAGGCGGCTATCGTCTCTCACCACTTCAAACCGGGCACGCTGCTCGCGCTGGCGAGCCAACTTTACGGCCGCGCGCCGACTGCCGAGTTGGTCTCGGTGCGAGGTTTCGCGTTTGACTTCACGACCGCGCTCTCCCCGGAAACCGCAGAGGGCGTGGCGCAGGTTGTGGACGACCTGTGGCTTCGGTACGGTTCCTGATTCTTGTCCTCATTTATTCCTGTGGGAGATACTAATGGCTGCTTCTGAGTTCAATATTGATGCCCTGCTGCCTGCGGAAATGGCAGCCAAGGCCGAGGCCACCGGCATCCGTAAGGCGGCTATGCCGTTCACGATCATGTTCGCGCTGTCCATGCTGGCGGGCGCGTTCATCTCTGCGGGCGCTTTTTTCTCGACGACGGTGGTGGCGGGGGCCGCGGACATGCTGCCCTACGGCATCACCCGGCTGGTTGGCGGCTTTGCGTTCTGCCTGGGCCTCATCATGGTCGTCGTGGCGGGCGCTGAGCTATTCACGGGCAACAACCTCATTATCATGGCCTGGGCTGACCGTAAAGTCACGACGCTCAACCTATTCCGCAACTGGGGGATCGTCTGGGTCGGGAACTTCGTCGGCGCGCTGATGACCGCAGGCCTGATGTTCATCTCACGCCAGTACACATTCGGCGGCGGCAGCATCGGCGCGGCTGCGCTGAGCGCGGCCAACACGAAGACCGGCCTCGATTTCTGGCAGGCCATCGCGCTCGGCATCCTGTGTAACGCGCTGGTCTGCATTGCTGTCTGGCTTTGTTACAGCGCGCGCAGCACGACCGACAAAATTCTCTCGATTATCTTCCCGATCACTGCGTTCGTCGCGGCGGGCTTCGAGCACAGCGTCGCTAACATGTACTACATCCCGATGGGGCTGTTGATCAAAAACTTCGCGCCCGATAGTTTCTGGGCTGCGATCAAGCACGTGCCGGCGGACTACGCCAATCTGAACGTGTTGAATATGTTCGTGAACAATCTGATCCCCGTCACTATTGGCAATATCGTCGGTGGCGCGGTGATGGTAGGTCTGGTATACTGGTTTGCGTACTTGCGGCCGAAGCGCTTCTAGCCCACAGAGGCGCGGCCCGGCTGTCCTGCGGTGACCTTCAATGATGCCACGGAACAGGAGGATAGCATGCGCGCTTATGTGCTCGTCAATGTGCGAGGCGGCGAGGCCGGCGGAATCGCGCGGGAATTGCGTTCGACGCCGGGCGTCGTGCGGGCCGACTATGTATTCGGCACTTATGACGTGATTGTCGAGGTCGAGGCCAAAGATGTCGCAAGCATCGGCCGGCTTGTCTTTGAGTGCGTCCGGGTGCTGCCGGGCGTGATCGACACGCAAACGTGTCTTGCGATTGAGTAACACTCCGGCCGGGGCATGACTGCCCCGGCTGTTTGTTTGGCGCCGGGATCAGCGCGCCCGGTCTTTGCCCCCTTTTGCGCAACTACTGCGCAGTGTGATTACTGTCATTGTCGCCTTCCGTGTGAATTGTTACAGTCCCTCTGTCGCGCTGTTCGAGCGCGCAGCCTATGGCATGAGCCTTTGCTCGTGCGCGTCCGCCGAGGTGCGCAATGGCCGTTGCTCCCGTTCCCGACACACTTGACCTCGCGCCGCTCGCAGCGGTCCTCGACCGGTTCGAGGGACGCACCGGCGCGCTTATCCCCATCCTGCAAGCCGCGCAGGGCATCTATGGCTACCTGCCCGCCGAAGTCCTCCAGGCCATCGCTGACCGCCTCAACGTCTCGCTGGGCAAAATCTACGGCGTCGCCACCTTCTACGCCCAGTTCTATCTCCAACAGCGCGGCCGTCACATTCTCCGGGTGTGCGACGGCACGGCCTGTCATGTGAAGGGCGCCCCCGCGCTGCTTACTGCGGTCGAGGAAAGCTACGGCATCGCTCCTGACGAGACGACGGGCGACGGGCAACTCACCATGGAAATTGTCTACTGCATGGGTTCCTGCGCGCTTGCTCCCGTGGCTGTCCTGGATGGGCAGGTCGTGGGCCGCGTAAAGCGCGAGACTTTGCTGCGCCAACTGGAACGGGACATTTCGTCTGCCGCCGCGTTGCCTGGGGCGGGGGAGGAATGATGGATCCACTGCAAGGGCTGGCCGCGCGCCGCAGCGCCGCGAAGGACGGCTGGGAACACCGGACGATCGGCGCGGACCTCTACGTCACGGTCGGCATGGGGACGTGCGGCATCGCGGCCGGTGCGGAGGACGCGGTCGACGCGATCCGCGGGGAGGCCGAGCGTCGGGGCCTGCGCGCGGAGATCGGTCGCGTGGGCTGTGTCGGCATGTGTTCCTATGAGCCGATGATCGAGCTGCAGGCGCATGACCGCGGCCGCATGAATTACGGGCAGGCGACGGCGGATAACATCGCCGAGATCTTCGCAGCCTACTACGACGGTGGGTCGCTTTCGAACGCGGTCGTAGTCGGTGAGGTGGTCCCGGACGCGACGGTGCATTCGGGCCACCTGCTCCACACGCTCGCGTTTGTCCATCCCAAGCGCCACGACCGCATCCCCTTCCAGCAGAAGCAACTGCGCGTCGTGCTTTCTAACTGCGGCCTGATCGACCCGGAGTCGCTGGACGATTACCTGGCGATGGACGGCTACAGCGCGCTCGAAAAGGCGCTCTGCGAGATGACGCCGGAAGCCGTTATCGACGAGCTGATAAAGTCGGGGCTGCGCGGGCGCGGGGGCGGCGGCTTTTCGACCGGCACGAAGTGGAAGCTGGCGCGGCAGACGCAAAAGTGGCCGAAGTACGTTATCTGCAACGCGGACGAGGGCGATCCGGGCGCGTTCATGGATCGGTCGACGCTGGAGGGCGATCCGCACTCGCTGATCGAAGGCATGATCCTCGCCGGCTATGCGATCGGCGCGCAGACGGGCTTTATCTACTGCCGCGCGGAGTATCCGCTGGCGATCAGCCGTCTCGAACGGGCGCTGACCCAGGCGCGTGGGCTCGGGTTGTTGGGTGAGCGCATCCTCGGCACGGAATTCTCCTTTGACATTCACGTCAAAGAGGGCGCGGGCGCGTTCGTCTGCGGCGAGGAAACCGCGCTGATGGCGTCGATCCAGGGCGAGCGCGGGCAACCGTGGCCGCGGCCACCCTATCCGGCAGTGGCCGGCCTGTGGGGCCAACCGTCGAACGTCAACAACGTCAAGAGCTACGCCTATGCGCCCCGCATCATCCGCCTTGGCGCGGACTGGTTCCGCTCGCTCGGCACAGAGGGCAGCCCCGGCACCGCGGTGTTCGCGCTCAGCGGCATGGTTAACCGCACCGGACTGATCGAGATTCCGATGGGCGTCACGCTGGGCGAGATCATTTACGAGATCGGCGGCGGGGTGCCCGACGGCCG
>JALOOB010000176.1 GCA_025454635.1 Anaerolineae bacterium | reverse complement strand
CTGATCCTGACGGGCAACATCTACCCGAGCCCGGCGGTGATCAACCGCGCCGAGGAGTTGTGCGTGCCGGTCCTGCTCACGCGCATGGACACCCTGGGCACCATCGAGATCATCGAAAACTTCTTCGGCAAGAGCCGCTTCCAGCAGCCGCAGAAGATGGAGCGCTTCACCGAGTTGCTGAACGAGCACTTCGACTTCGCCGGGTTGTACAAGTCGCTGGGCATCCAGAAGTAACTGCTGACCCCGGTTTAACCACAAGCCTGACAGGTGGCGCCACCTGTCAGGTTTTTTGTTCCCCGTGGAACCCCTCCACCCCTGCGTGCGTCACTACAACAAATGACGTACTTGTCGATTTCCACTTTTGGCGATGAATAGGACAATCAATATAATAAATGAAGCTGCATAACGCTATCCTGCCAAAGGCGGCCAGGTGGCAGACCCCAGACGACTTACGCAGAGAGGACCGGCGCGGACGCGCCTCACATGGACATCATCCCTAAGCCCACATTGCTGACACCCAACGAAGGGCGGTTCGATCTGACGCACGACACCCGGATTTATGTCACTCCGGCCAGCGTGGAAGCCATGAACATCGGGGAGTACCTGGGCGAACGGCTGCGCCCTGCCACCGGCTTCGCGCTTCCCGCCACCCCGACGGCCTCCGCGCCCTCGTTCGGACACATCTACCTCTCGCTTATCGACACCGACGCGGCCCTGGGCGAAGAGGGTTATGCGCTGCGCGTCGGCGCCGAAGGCGTAACGTTAACCGCGCACCGGCCCGCCGGCCTGTTTCGCGGCATTCAGACGCTCCGCCAGATGCTTCCCCCGGCCATCGAACAGCGCGCGGAGCAGCCCGGACCGTGGTCGCTCCCCGGCGTCGAGATCCGCGACGTGCCGCGTTTCTCCTGGCGCGGGGCCATGCTGGACGTTTCGCGCCACTTCTTCGGCGTCGAGGATGTGAAGCGCTACATCGACCACCTCGCCTACTATAAGGTGAACCGTTTCCACCTGCATCTGTCCGACGACCAGGGCTGGCGCATCGAGATCAAGGCATGGCCGAAGCTGACCGAGATCGGCGGCAGCACGCAAGTGGGCGGAGGACCCGGCGGCTTCTTCACGCAGGAGCAATACGCGGAGATCGTGCGCTATGCCCAGAGCCGCTACATTGTCGTGGTTCCCGAGATCGACATGCCGGGCCACACCATGGCCGCGCTTGCGTCATATCCCGAATTGAGCCGCGAAGGCATCATGCCGTCGCTTTACACGGGCACCGACGTCGGCATGAGCAGCCTCAACACGCGAAGCAACTTCACCTATCAGTTCATCGAGGACGTGATCCGCGAGATCGCGGAGCTTACGCCCGGCCCATTCATCCACATTGGCGGCGACGAGGCGTACAAGACGTCTGAGGCCGACTACGTCGCCTTCATCGAGCGTGTCCAGGGCATCATCGAACGGCACGGGAAGATCATGGTCGGCTGGGAAGAAATCGCGAAGGCCCGCCTCCTGCCGCAAACCGTCGTCCAGTTCTGGCGGGGGCATCCGTCAAGCATGGCGCTGGCCCGGCGCGCGGTGGAGCAGGGCGCGCGCATCATCATGTCGCCGGCCTCCAGGGCGTATCTCGACATGAAGTATGACAGGACGACGCCCCTCGGTCACACCTGGGCCGGCTTCGTGGAAGTCCAGACGGCCTACGAATGGGACCCGGTCGGCATGAATATGGAGCTGGTCGAGGACAACATCATCGGCGTGGAAGCGCCCCTCTGGTCCGAAACCGCGCGCACGCTGGACGATGCCGAGTACCTGGCGTTTCCGAGATTGGCCGGGATCAACGAAATCGGGTGGTCGTGCGCCGCAGGGCGGACCTGGGAGGAATACCGGGGACGACTCGCAGCGCATGGGCCGCGGTTTGCGATGATGGGGATTGACTTCTACCGCTCACCGCAGGTGATCTGGCCGGTGTAGCCGGCCTTTCCTCGGTTAAACAAAAAGAGACCAGGCTCTTTGCGCCACTTCGCGGCGTTGGCGAGACCTGGTCTCTATCTTCTTACGCCGGCTTCTGCCAAGGTAGTCGCAGCCGCGAGCCGTCTGCTTTCCGCCTCTGAGAGGAACGCTTGCGCTCCCCGCCTTCCTCGTCCGAATAGTAGTAGTAATAGTAGTAGTTATAGCCGCGGCGGACGTCGAGCCGGTTGAGCGCGACCCCGAGCACATTGCCCCCGGTCTTCTCCAGCTCCGCGGCCGCGCTCGTCAGCGCGTGTTCCTTCGTGCGCCCCGCATCCGCAACCAGCAGAACGCCGTCGACCTGTCGCGCCAGCACGGCCGCGTCGGTCACGGCAAGAACGGGCGGGCTATCGAAAATGACCAGGTCGGCGTGCTGCGAGAGCGCCGCGACGAGGTTCGTCATGCGGTGCGACCCGAGCAGCTCCGAGGGGTTGGGCGGAATCGGGCCGCTCGTCAGGACGGACAGGTGATCGATCTCGGTTGGCTGGAGATGCGACTCGATGTCGACGCCTTCGCCGGCAAGCAATGCCGTCGTCAGGCCGGCGTTGTTGGGCACCTCGAAAACCTTGTGCAACACGGGCCGGCGCAAGTCTGTGTCGACCACGATGACCTGCTGGCCGGTCTGCGCCATAACCACGGCGAGGTTGGCGGTCGTCGTGCTCTTGCCCTCGCCCGGGCTCGAACTGGTCACCAGCAGCGTTTTGATTGGCTTGTCGACGCTCGAAAACTGGATGTTGGTGCGGAGCGTCCGATAGGCTTCCGTTTCCGGCGCCTTTGACTTGAGCCACGCGATCAACTGGCGAGTGCCGCCGGCGTCCTTCAGCCGCGCAATCGCGCCGAGGGTGGAAAGCCCGGTCACGCGGCTCACGTCGTCCGCGGTCTTGACCGTGTCATCAAGGTACTCAGCCAGGAACGCCGCGCCGACGGCAAGCATCGCGCCGATGACGAGGGCCAGCAGCGTGTTCGTGAAAGTGCGTGGGCGAATTGGCACTTCGGGGGCGACCGCCGGCTCGGAGACCACCAGGTTGTTGGTAGCTTGCGCTTCGGCCGTGCGGGCCTGCTGCGCGTTAGCGAGCAGGCTCGAGTAGGTGGTGCGGTACTGCGCGAGGCTCGCTTCAAGGCGCGTCTTCTGCGAGTCGTCGGCGGCCGCGGCGAGGTCATTGGTCGTGCGCGTGATGTCGGCTAGCGTCGCCTCGATTTCACCCTCGAGGCTCTCGCGCCACTTGCTCACCTGGCCGAGCTGCTGCTCGCGATCGCGGTCAATGAACACCTGCGGCAGCACGTTTGCCGCGTCCGAAATGAGCCGGGCATTCGGACCCTCGACCGTAACCTTCAGAAGCAACGTGTCGCGAACCGGAGTGACAGTGACCGCGTCCTCGAGGCTCTTGACGTCGACCCCCAGTCGACGCGCGGTCTCTTCCAGCACGGGGCGGCTGGTCAAAAGGGTGGCGTACGTGCGCGCAAGGCGCTCGCTGGTCAGGATATCCGCGTAGGCGACAGTCGTCGCCGGATTGGATGCCTGATTGACGCGCAGCGTCGAAGAAGCCTCGTACACTGGCGTGGTGTTCTTACTGACGATGTAAGCGATGGCGCCGGCTGCAAGGGCGCAGACGAGAATGAGCCACAACCACTTCCGCAGCAATCCAACGTATTCGCGTAATTCCATCTTTACTCCGGGGGATGCAGACCTCTGGCCGTCGTTCTCCGCCAGCTGGCCGGGCCTGCCCGCGTATTCTAACATAACGCACTGTCCGCGGCAAGCCTATCCCCGCATAAGCTGCGCCTCGCGCTCCAGATAGGCTGCGAAGTAGCCCTCGAAGAGCGCCCGGAGCCGGGTGGTCATCGAACCGACCCCGCCGCTGCCCACCGGATAACCGTCGATCGATGTTACCGGCATGACGTGTCGGCTCGTGCTCGTGATGAAACACTCGTCCCACTGCGGCAAATCATGGAGGGGTAGAGGGCTCTCGCGCAGCGGGATGCCGCGCTCGGCCGCCAGGGAGATCACGACATCCCGCGTCACGCCGGACAGCACCTCTGACTCTGGCGGCGTGAGCACTACGCCGTTCGCGACCGCAAAGACATTGCTATTGGAGCCCTCGGTGATGGCGCCGTTGTGGTACAGGAATGCCTCGTGGACGCCCGCCGAGCGCGCTTGTCGCTGCGCCATAAAGCTGGCGAGCGAGTTCAGCGACTTGGCCTGCGGGAGATAACGTCGCGCCTCGAAGGTCACGGCAGACACGCCGTCGCGGTAGTAGTCGGCAGGGTAGCGCGTGGGCGGCTGAGGCCAGATGTAAGCGGTCGCGTCACCGCCGTTTTCCGGCCCCAAGGCGAACAGACGAATGGTGCAGTCAGGGACGGCTGCCCGCGCAACCACCGCCTCAATCCAACGGCCGATCTCCGGCAGGTCTGCGGGCAGCGGCAGCTCGAGGATCGCGGCCGACTGCGCCAGGCGGCGCAGATGCGCGCTGCGCTCGAAAACAATCCCACCCACCACTTGCATCGATTCATAGACGCCATAAGCGCCGTAAATGGCCGGATTAAGCACCGAAACGGACGCTTCCTGTGGCGAAATAAACGAACCGTTGCGCGAAACGAACGAGGGCCGCGACATACATGGCTCCAGGCAAAAAATAGCGGGCCAGCGGCCCGTTTTCAGAACTGTATCACGCGCGGCCGGAATTGTCCATTAGCGCGGCTGACTCTTCATGAGCGCGAAGATCTCGTCGAGCGACGGAGGCGGATCGACCGACCGGTCGCGCTCGCAGTTCAGCCCGGCGGCTGCGCACGCGAACTTGACCCGTTGCTCGAGCGGCCAGTCCTCCTGCAGCCAGCCGTAGATGATACCGGCCTTGAAAAGGTCGCCCGCGCCGCTCGTGTCCACGACCCGACGCACCTCGTAGGGTTCGACGCCAAAGGGCGAGCCATCTGCGCGGACCACCAGCACGGCCTTCGGGCCGTCCGTGACGATGACGACCCCCGCGCCGCGCGCCTGCAACTCGAGCGCATGGTCGTAGTCGTACACGGCGGGAAAGTTCGACTGGAGCCAGGCGGAGGAAATGATTACCGCGCTGCTGACGCCGGCGAGCGGATATTGCGGCCAGATCGCGTCCGCGGAAATGACCGGCTTGCCCAACGAGCGAGCCACTTGCGCGGCGCGGTCGCGCTCGTCTCGGCCGTAAGCGTCGGTGCTCAGGATGCGCGCCTGAGCCATCAGGTTCACCGTCAACTCGGCCTTCGGGGTTTGATCGTACCAGTATGCGATGCGGCTGCGCTCGCCATCCGAGGTGACAAAGACTCGTGAGAAAGGTGTGACGACGTTCTCGTGCTGGACAATGTACTTCGTGTCGATGCGGGGATATTTGGCCAGTTCTTCCAGGATGAACTCGGCCTTGCGATCTGTCCCGATGAAGTTGCCGACGACTGCCACCCGCAATCCCCACGCGGCCAGCGGCACTGCCACGTTCAGGGCCTCGCCGCCGAGCGAGTCGCGCTCGTGAGTAGCCGTGGCGTCGCGACGCGGCGTGGGCAGACGCAACAGCCGCGTCACATTCTCGAAGCTGATCGTGCCGTAACACAGGACGTCGTAGCGGAGGTCGTCAGAGGCGTTAAGGTCGTCGATGATGTCGCTGTCAGCCGCCATGTTGCACCACCCAGGCCAGTGTCTCATCCGCCACGAACCGCCACTGCCGATCGACGGTAATCACATGACCGGATTCTGCCAACTTGATGATCTTCTTGTCTTGCGAACCTGCAAGCGCGAACGTCCGCTCTGCGCTGGTGGGATGGATCGCGCGGTCGCCCGTGCTGTACACGATCAGCAGGGGCGTGACCACTTGCGGGAGCAGCCGCCGCACGTGGCGCATCAGCGTATGAAGCTGCGCGGCCGCGGGCACGGGCCGGACGTCGTAGCACCACAACTGGGCAAGCGCATCGGGGTCGACCAGGTCCGTGTCGCCGCCCTTCGGCTGCGTCTTGATGACGTAGCGGGCGACGGACGCGGCCGGGAGCAGTTTGTCCGCCACCCATGTTGCCGGCGAATATGCGACTACGCCGGGCAGGTCGGGGTGCTGCGCAGCCAGGTGCAGCGCGAGCAGGCTGCCCATCGAAAGCCCCGCGACAAAGACCCGCTCGCAGCGCGCCCGCAGCGCCCGGTATGACTGCTCAACATGCGCGGTCCAGTCCGTCCACTTGCAGCGATTCATGTCCTCGACCGCGCGGCCGTGGCCCGGAAGGAGCGGCGCAGAGACGGTCAGGCCCGCGCGATGGAAGTGATCGCCGACCAGCCGCATTTCGGGCGGCGCGCCGGTGAAGCCGTGGAGCAGGAGGATTCCTGTGGGACCGCCGGGCAGGTCAAAGGGCGAAGGGTCAAGCTGGGCAGGCTGGGCCATGCGGCGCATTATAGCGCGGTTCACCCGATGCGCCTAACCGCGGAAATGAGGCGCGATTTCATGCCGCGACGCGTCAAGCCTCCTGCGACGCCGGCCTACGCGTAGTGCTCGGGTCGCCTGTCCGCGAGCAGATCGTTCCGAGTGGTTGGCCGCTTGTTGTCCGCAAGGGTGGGGTCGATTTCGGCCAACAAAACGCAGTCGCTGTCGACGGGCGCCTGCAGCAGCCGCTCTCCGAGTGGGCTCATCAACTGCGACGCGCCGGTGAAGGTGAGTCGCTTGTCCCCGAGCGTCTCCGTTCCGTACCGGTTCGTCGTGATTGCGAAGACGCGGTTCTCCAGGCAGCGGGTCACCATCGCAGTCTGGCAGTGAGGCAGGACCAGGTTTGACGGATGCGCGATGACCTGCGCGCCGCGCAACGCAAGCGTCCGCGCGGATTCAGGGAAATACCAGTCGAAGCAGATCATGACGCCGATGGACGCGCCCGCATGCTCGAAAATGGAGAAGCCGGTGTCGCCGGGCAGGAAGAGATCCTGTTCCTCAAAGAAGAGGTGCGTCTTGCGGTAGACGGTCAGGATGCCCGCCGCGCCGACTGCGGCTGCGGAGTTGTAGAGGCCGTTCGGAGCAGACTCGGAAAAGCCGGTCAGGATGACGCCGCCCGTTTCTGCAGCGAGAACGCGCAGCGCGCTGAGGAATGGCCCGCTCCCATCACCCGGCTCGCTGAAAGGCGCCAGCGCGTCGGGCGCGGCGTACATGTAGCCGGAATTCGCCAGCTCGGGCAGCACCAGGAGATCGGCCCTGACGCCGCGAAGCAGTTGCCGGACGCGGGAAATGTTGGGTTGGCGGCCACATCGCGGCGTTCGGGCGCAAACTGGACAAAACCGACAATCATGCCTGTCTCCCGGCAAGAGGTTGGCTATACGCGCCGCCAGGTCAGGCGGCGCGTTTCGGGCTCGTAAAGGGCGTAGCAGGCCCCCGGACCATCGTGCGGATCGCCGACGCTGCCGACGCCAAGGAGCCAGCGCGCGCCGGGGTCGAGGATCAACTCCCCGTCGGGCGCGGACGCGGCTTCATGCCGGCGCGGCGACTCGCCCGGCGCCAACTGCCACGCCTCCTGCGTATGTGTATGACCGTGGAAAAAGACCGAGACGCCGG
>JALOOB010000175.1 GCA_025454635.1 Anaerolineae bacterium | reverse complement strand
GAGATCGCGCAGCAGGCGCGGATGGGCGCAACTCGACGCAACGCCGCAGTCATGGAGCAAACCGGCATCGTAAAGCAGTATCTGCGCCTTCTCGTCCAGACCAAGCTGGCGGCCGAGGTCGCGCGCCAACATGCCTACCCGGCGGCCGTGCAGCAGGTCATCGACGCCGACCAGGTCGACGGCATTGGCGATCGTCATCACCAGCTGGCGCAGGTCGATCGCCAGATCCTGCGGAACGGTCGCGACGTTCATGACGCTCAGCCGGCGATGTGCGGCTGGGCAAGGTAGTCGCGCGAGTGCATTTCCGTCAGCCGGCTCACCGTGCGCGCGAATTCCGCGGCCTGGGTGCCTGCGGTGTAGAGCGCGTCCGCCGCGCAGTCGGCGGTGGCGATCAACTTGACCCTGTGATCGTAGAAGACATCGACCAGCCAGGTGAAACGGCGCGCCTCGGACGCCTGATCCCGGGACATCCGCGGAACATGCGAGAGCAGCACCGTGTGGTAGCTGCGGGCGATCTCGAGGTAGTCATTCTGCGAGCGCGGCCCGCCGCACAGCGTCCTGAACTCGAACCAGATGACGCCATGGCCGCGGCGAACCGTGTCGATATCGCGCCCGAGCACTTCGATGCTGCCGCCCTTCCTGCCGTCCTCGCCGGCGACCATGCGGAAATAGTCGAGCATCTTCCTTTCGGCAGCCGCATCGGCGGGATGATGGTAGATCTCGACCTGATCGAGCGCCCGCAAGCGATAATCGATTCCGGCCTCGACCTCGAGCACGTCGAGATTCCGTTTGAGCAGGGCGATGGTCGGCAGGAAATTCTCCCGCTGCAGGCCGTTCGGGTAGAGCCGGTCGGGCGGATAGTTGGATGTCATGACCAGGATCACGCCCCTGGCAAACAAGCCGTCGAGCAGCCGGCCGAGGATCATCGCGTCGGCGATGTCGGAGACGTGGAACTCGTCGAAGCACAGCAGTCGCACCTCGCGCGCGATCTGGTCGGCAATCCTGAGCATCGGGTCGGGTTCACCCTTGTATTTCTCGAGATCGCGGTGAATCTGCTGCATGAAGGCGTGGAAATGGATGCGCTTCTTGCGCCGGTACGGCACCGAGTCATAGAAGCAATCCATCAGGAAGCTCTTGCCGCGCCCGACGCCTCCCCAGAAATACAGCCCCTTGGGCGGCGTCGGCGGCGCCAGCAGGCGCTTGAACGTGCTGCCGCGGTCGACCTTGAATGCGAGCAGGTTTCCATAGAGCGCCTGCAACGCGCCGGCGGCGGCCATCTGGGCGGCATCGGCAACGTAGTTGCGGGTCTTGAGCAGGGCTTCGTAGGCATCGAACATGCCACGGGCGGAGACATTTAGTTTTCTGTGCGGCATTGGATGCGTGATGTTTCAGTCTGCGGAAAGCTGGCTCGGAGCGACAATAGGCAGGATTATACGGAAACGCGTTCCCCGCTCGGGCGAACTGTCGACCGAGATGGTGCCACCGAGCACCCCGTTCACGGTGTTCCAGACGATATGCAGGCCGAGACCGTTACCACCCTGCCCCAGCTTGCTGGTCACGAACGGATCGAAGATCCGGCCCAGAAGGTCCGGTGCGATCCCCATGCCGTTGTCGGCAACTTCCAGACACACCCGCCCGTCGTCCTCGCGCTTTGCAGTGATGTCCACCTCGCCGCTGGCTCTTCCCTCGAAGCCGTGCTGCAGTGAATTCGTCAGCAGGTTGGTCAGCACCTGCCCGAGTGGTCCGGGGTAACTGTCCATCGTCAGGTCGCCGGGAATCTGGCAGCGCAGCTTGAACGGAGTACGCTTGAAGGTGGGTTGCAGGGTCAGGAGGATCTCGTCGACCACTTCCAGAAGCATGAACTGGCGTCGTTGCGCGCTCGTCTGGTCGATCGCCACCTGCTTGAAGCTGGCAAGCAGTTCGTTCGCCCGCTGCAGATTGCGCACCGCGATTTCACTGCCGCGTTCGACGCGGTCGACAAACGCCTCCAGTGACGGCCGCCACAAGCCGCTCTCCATTCGTTTGCGAAATTCGCGGACGTGGTCGTGGACTGTCGACACCGCCATCACGCCGTTGCCGATCGGCGTATTCAGTTCGTGCGCCACACCGCCGACCAGGTTGCCGAGAGCGGCCAGCTTCTCGCTGCGCACCAGTTCGCCCTGCGCCACCTTGAGCGTTTCCATGGCTGCCGACAACTCGCTGTTGGCGCGTGCCAGATCCGCGGTGCGCCGTTCGACCCGGCTCTCGAGCTCAACATTGAGGCTCTGCAAGGTCTGCAGCGTCTGCACCAGACGCTCCTCACTCTGCTCCAGTTCGGCCTGGCGTTGCCGGACTGCCCCGGCCATCGACTCCATGTCGGTCGCCAGCTGGTTGAATTCCTGGATGGGGCCGCGCGTGACCCGGGAACCGAACTTGCCGCTGGTGAGCGCGCGGGTCTGGGCAATGAGGTCGTTCAGAGCCCGGGTCATCGGCAACGCCCAGAAAGGCGCGAGAACGATGGCCAACAGCAGGGATGTCGCAAATCCGACAAGAACCATCAGGAAGATCACGCGGACGCGCGGATTGCTGTGGCCTGCCGGGTTGGCGACCAGGAAGGTCCACTCGAGCTTGTTCGAGCGGACGATCCCCGTATCGTAGGGCGCGCCGGAAAAACTCATTTCCCGGACATCCCCTTCCGGCCTGAAGGCTGCCGAGCGCAGGTCGGCGGCCCAGTTGCGCAGGCGGTCGCCTTCCGCAACATGCTCACCCACGACGTACTCGCCGGCGCGGTCGACCACGAGAACCGGATAGTCGAGCTGTTCCGCATTGTTCCGGATGGCATCACGGACAGCATTCGGATCCAGCTCGCCGAGCAAGACCTGGTCGCCGAACGGTATCGCCAGCCCGACGGTACCTTCCCCGTTGAGCGGCGACAGGTAACGGTCGCTCCAGACGCGCCGGCCGAGCTCGCGGGCCGACGAATGAAGCGGATTGCGCGAGAGATCGGCACCGAGCAGGTTCTGCCGGGCATCCCGCTCGCCTTCCGGTGCTGCGGCAAAGGCGATCCGCCCGTTCTCGCCGACCAGGTAGATCGCCTTGAAACCGCCTTCGGCGACCGCCGCATCGAGGAAGCGCTGGATCTGGGCCGGCGGCATCTCCGCGCGCAGTGCGGCGAGGGCGGCCAGTCGTCCCTCGAGGGCTGCGATGAGCTGTTCGAAGTTGCGCGCGAGCTCGATTGCCTCGGCGCGCACATGCTGGCGGTCCTGTTCCAGAATGATGGGGACGCGATAAGCCAGCGCAGCAAAACCGATGATCCCGAAAGTGCCCACCGTGGCGATCACGAGAAGAAACACCAGCGAACTGCGCAGGCGCCATTCCCGCGCTGCGCTCGACTGCCCCGGGAACGTCAAGACGGCTCCTCAGCGCACGGTGACGAAGCGGCCATCGCGCACAACCGTTACGCGGGAAATGCGGCGGCTGTCCCCGTTGCGATCGAAGGCCACGTCGCCCTCGGCGCCACGGAACGGACCGCGTGTCAGCAGCGCCTCGCGCAACGACTGCTTGCCCTGCCGGCGGGCAAGCCCGGCAAGCACGGCATGCATGGCATCGTAGGCGGCAACCCCGGCAAAACCGGGCTCGCGCAGGAAGCGCTCGGCGTACGCGTGGCGCAGGCGCAGCATCCCGGCCGCCTTGCTGTCCTGGTCAAAATAGCTGTGGAGGACCATTCCCTCGACGGCATTGCCGCCCAGCTCGATCAGGCGTTCACCGCTCGCCCACTGCGAGGCGAACAGCAGGATGCGCGGGTCAACGTCCCGGACCCTTTGCGCGAAGCGCGCCGCATCGAGCGCGCTGGTGATCAGTAGCAAAGCATCCGGCTGCCTGGCAAGCGCACCGGCGACCACGACGGCCATATCGACGTTGGCCGCCGACTCGAACGCGACCGGAACCACTTCGCCGCCGCGTTCCTGGAATTCCGCCGTGAAATCGCGCAACCAGCTTTCGGCGTAAGCGCGGTTCCTGGTGTCATAAATGGCCACCACCCGCCGCACCCCGCTCTGCGTGAAGTGATACTCGGCACTCAGCGCCGCCTCTTCCCCGGTGCTCGACATGATCAGGAAGAGATTGTCGTCGCGCCCGAAGAAATGGCGAGCGGTCACCGTCGGACTGACCAGCACGACATTCGCCTTCTCGGCAATCGGCAGAACGACCTCGGCCATGGCGCTGGTCATCGGTCCGACGATGGCATCGACCCGCGCACCGATCAGCTCCTTGATCGCGGAAATCGCCTTCTCGGGATCCTGGGCATCGTCCCGGACAACCAGTTCGACCCGACGGCCATCGATGCCGCCCGCCCGATTGACCTCCTCGACCGCAATCTGCGCCCCGTTGCGTCCGGCCTCGCCGAGATCGGCAACGCGACCGCTGAGTCCGCCGAGAAAGCCGACACGCACCGGTTCTCCCGGACCGCAACCGCCGACGAGGCCGAGCAGCAGCAGGAGAACGGCTGTCCGCAACATCCGCGCTCAGGGCTCCCGGCCCCTGAGCCAGCGCAACAGTTCGTCCTGCGCCATCGGTGGCGCGAAGACCATTCCCTGCCCCTCGTGGCAGCCAAGGCTGCGCAGGGTCTGCAACTGAAGCGGATTCTCGACACCCTCGGCGAGGACGCGCATACCCAACTGCCTGCCCAGCTGAATCACCAGTTCGGCAATCGGCGTCCCGGAGTGCAGGTTCCCGAGCGCAGCGACAAAGCTGCGATCGATCTTGACGCAGTCGGTCGGCAGCCGTGCAAGATAGCTGAGAGAGGAAAAGCCGGTGCCGAAATCGTCAATGGCAATCGACGCCCCGAGCGCCTTGATCGCCCGCATCCGCTCGACGGTCTGGGCCCAGCCGAACAACGCAACCGATTCGGTGATTTCGAGTTCCAGCAGGCGCGCATCGATCGCCGCATCGGCGACCGCCGCGCGGACCATGCGCAGAAACTCGTGGTGGCGGAACTGGATCGGTGACACGTTGACCGCCATGCGCAGGGGATGGCCATGATCGGCGAGTTCGCGCTGGGCGGCCAGCGCCACGCGCAACACCCAGGCACCGAGATCGACGATCAGTCCCGACTGTTCGGCAACCGGTATGAACTGATCGAGGGGAACCGCTTCACCGGTCCCGCTGCGCCAGCGAACCAGCGCCTCGATGCCGCAGATCGTGCCCGAAGCGAGATCGAACTGCGGCTGGTAGACGACAAAGAGCTGGTCGTTGTCGAGCGCGGCACGCAAGTCATGCAACAGGTGCACGCGCTGCCGGGTGAGCATGCCGACCTCGGCGGTGTAATAGGCATCGTTCCCGGGTCCGGAAAGCTTGGCGCGCTTGAGGGCAATTGCCGCATTGCGCTGCAACTCGGCACCCCGGTCATCCGCCTCGGCGCCGCTGGCAAAGCCGATCGAGAACGAGATGGTGTGTGGCCCCGCTTCGTTTTCAAAGGGTTCGACGAGGATGCTGCGCAGGCTGGCCGGATTGACGACGTCCCGACTGCCATAGACCCCGAATATGTCCCCACCGACACGCGCCAGGTGTACGTCGGCCGGCAACGCGGCGCGCAACCGGGCTGCCACCGCCTGCAACTGCCGGTCGCCGAAGAGGTAGCCGAAGGCATCGATGGTTTCCGAAAACTCGTCGATATCGATCAGTCCGAGGACGCGATCCGGTGATCGCGACACTTTCCCGAGGCGATCGATTTCCTCGATCTGCGCGACCCGGTTCGGCAATCGGGTCAAGTCGTCCACGTAGGCGGCCGTGCGCAGTCGCTCGACAAGCGCGACATTCTCGCTGCAGATGGCAACGTTGGAACAGAAGACATCTAGCAGGTGATTCTCGATATCCGGGAGTGCTGCGGTCGACTCGACATAGACCGCAAAATCGCCCCCCTGGCGTCCGGAAAAATACAATGCCAGCGAATGCCCGTTGTGCTGACTGCGCCCTTCGCGCAGGCAGCTTTCGATCACCTCGACAACCTTTGGATCTGGGAGCGCTGTGAGCGGCTTGTTCGCCGTCAGCAGGAAACGCCCGGCCGCCGCCAGGACCGCGGGCTGCCCGACCGTACCGCCTCCCGCGCCAGCCTGATCGCGCTCGGAACGCAGGCAGAAGATGCCGTCGGCAGGCACGCCGAGCAGGGTAGCCAACTGGGCGATGACCGCCGAGGCGAAGACCTCCAACCCCTGTTCGGCATTGAAACCGCTGACTCCGGCGATGATGAGTTCAAGTCCGCTGCGACTCGCTTCCAGCCGCCGGATCTGCTCGTAAGAGCGAATCGCCGCGGTGACCGTCGTGAACAACTTGCCGCGCGTCAGCTCGGTCTTGGTCTTGTAGTCGTTGATATCGAAATTGGCGATCGCCTCGAGTTCCGGCGCATAGCCGGGCTGGCCGGTGCGCAATATGATGCGCAGGGCACTGAGGCGCAGTTCGTTACGGATGCATTCAACCGCCTTGAGCCCGGCATCCTCGCCCTCCATCACCACGTCGAGCAGAACGACGGCAACATCGCGGCGCCCCTCGAGGATGCGGATGGCCTCGTCGGCGGTGAACGCATGCAGGAACTCGAGTGGCCGGCCGATCACCCGGAGATCGGCAAGAGCGAATTCGGTCGCGTGGTGAACATCTTCGTCATCATCGACGATGAGCAGGGTCCAGCAGGCTTCCGGGGCGCCCGCCGCTCCCGCGACGGGCGGGTCATCGACAACTGCCAGGAAATCTTGACTGTACATTCGGCAAGCTGGATCGGCGGTCAGCACCAAGAAGAACGTAGTATGGCCGCAAGTTGGCCAAAAACAAAGAGCCCCGCAGGGCTCTCGTGCGCAACACCAGCCGGGAACAGTGCCGGCCGAGCGTCTCAGAAGTTCAGCGCCCGCTTGTCGCAGGCCAGCGCCGCTTCGTGCACCGCTTCCGACAGCGTCGGATGGGCATGGCAGATCCGGGCGAGGTCTTCCGAAGCACCACCGAATTCCATCGCCACCACGGCCTCGGAGATCAACTCGGAAGCATTGGCGCCGATGATATGGACACCGAGGATGCGGTCGGTCTGCGCGCAGGCGAGCATCTTGACGAAGCCGGACGGATCGCCCATGCCCAGAGCCCGACCGTTGGCCAGGAACGGGATCTTGCCAACCTTGTAGGCGATACCGTCGGCCTTGAGCTGTTGCTCGGTCTTGCCGACCCAGGCGATTTCCGGGGCGGTGTAGATGACCCAGGGGATTGTGTCGAAGTTGCAGTGGCCGGCCTGACCGGCGATCAGTTCGGCAACCATGACGCCCTCTTCATGCGCCTTGTGCGCCAGCATCGGCCCGCGAACGACGTCGCCGATCGCCCAGACACCC
>JALOOB010000174.1 GCA_025454635.1 Anaerolineae bacterium | reverse complement strand
GCGTCCTCGTCAGCTACCGTTGACGCGCAAGAGCCCCTGCTTGAGCAGGTGCTGGATGATCTTGTGGGCGTTTTCTTCCGGCGTGCAGCTAACCGTGTCCAGCGTGATCTCCGGATGCTCCGGCGCCTCGTACGGATCGTCGATGCCGGTGAAGCCCTTGATCTCCCCGCGGCGCGCCTTGGCGTACATGCCCTTGTAGTCGCGCTGCTCGCACACCTCGATCGGCGTATCGACGAACACTTCGACGAAGTGATCGGCGCCGACCATCGCGCGCACTTCGTTGCGGATAGCGCGGTACGGGCTGATCGCCGCGCAGATCGTCGTGCCGCCGTGGCGGGTGATCTCCGCCGCCACCCAGCCGATGCGGCGAATGTTGGTGTTGCGATCCTCTTCCGAGAAGCCGAGGCCCTTGGAAAGGTGCGTGCGCACGACGTCGCCGTCGAGCACCGTGAGGGTCTTGCCGAATTCGAGTAGGAGCTGGGTGAGCACTTCCGCCGTGGTCGACTTGCCCGCGCCGCTCAACCCGGTGAACCAAATGCACACGCCCTGCTTGTGCCGCGGGGGGTAGCTCTCGGCCAGGATTTCCGCGACCTCGGGCCGGGTGAACCACTCGGGGAGCAGCTTGCCCGCGTTGAGGTAGTCGTTGCGCACCTGTGTGCCGGAGATGTCTGCGGTCTTCGTGCCCGCCGGCACCTTGTTAATCTCTTCGTACCGGTCCTCGTCGGGCAGGTAGACGAACTGGAGGAAGGGCACCATCTTGACGCCGAGCTCGGCCTCGTGCTGCGCGACCATCTCCTGCGCGTCGTATGGGCCGTAGAACGGCTTGCCGGTCGAGTCGTTGCCGGGGCCGGCATGGTCGCGGCCGACGATCAGGTGATTTGCGCCGTAGTTGCGGCGGATGATCGCATGCCAGACTGCCTCGCGCGGGCCGGCCAGGCGCATCGCCAGCGGCAGCAGCGAGAGGAGGATGCGATCCGGGTCGTAGTGGTTATCGGCCAGCGCCTTGTAGGTGCGCACGCGGGTGAAGTGATCCACGTCGCCGGGCTTGGTCATGCCGACCACCGGGTGCAGCAGCAGCACGCCGTCGACTGACTGGGCCGCGCGCTTGGTCAGTTCCTCGTGCACGCGGTGGAGAGGATTGCGGGTTTGGAACGCGACCACGTTCTGGTGGCCGTAGGTTTCCAGCCGGGCGCGCACCTGGGCCGGGGTGAGGCGCAGCTCGCGGTAGTCGTAGTGGATCGGCAATTGCAACACCTGGAGCGGGCCGGAAATGTTCAGGCTGCCCCAGCGCACCATCTCCGCAACGAGCGGATGGCGCATGTCTGTGGAGCCGAAGGCTTTCTGCGCGCACTCCTGCTTGTCCCACTCGTACACTTCCTCGATGGTCATGATGGCGAGCAGTTCGTTCTTCGCATTGCGCAGCGCGATATCCTTGCCCACCGCGATGTCGGGGCTCGGGTCAACCGGCAGGGTGATCGGGAGGGGGAAAAGGACGCCATCCGCCAGCCGCATCTCGTCGAGCACGCGCTGGTAGTCCGCCTTGCCCATGAACCGGTCCAATGGCGAGAACGCGCCCGTGGCGAGAAGCTCCAGGTCGCACGCGACGCGTTCCGAGACCTGAATTGAAGACAGTGTGCTCGCGTGGGCTTTGGCCTCGGGGAGGGCCTCGGCCGGAACCATCAGATCGACGAGCTTGCCGCCGTACGGCGAGATGAGTTCAACTTGTTCGACGGTAGTCAATGGGTAAGTCCTCCGGGATGATGCGCCGGCCGCCAATACGCGGCGCAAGGGTGGTGCGACAAAAAAAGCCGGCAGGCTTATGGCAACCAGGGCGGATTCCAGATCGCTTTGACCAGCACGCGGACGTTCAGGACGACGATCAAAATGCCGACAAGCAGCATGAACGGCTTGAGGGGAAGCTTCTTCGCCGCATAAGCCGCGAGCGGCGCAGCAATCGCGCCGCCGATGAGCAGCCCCAGGATGATCTTGCCGTACTCCACGAATTGCGTCGTGCCCAGCGCGAGCACAAACGTAATGGACTGCGCGGTGGTGACGAAGAACTCGGTCAGGTTAACCGAACCGACGGTGAACCGCGGCGCGTTGCCCCGGGCGACCAGCGTCGAGGTCACGATCGGCCCCCAACCGCCGCCGCCGATCGCGTCCATGAAGCCGCCCACGAAGCCGAGCGGGATCAGCCAGGAGCGCACCTGGCGCGGCGCAAGCGCGCTGAATGCGCGCAGGATGATGACCATGCCCATGATCGCAAGATACACTGCAACCAGGGGCTTGAGCCACGGCGTTTCAAGGTTCGTCAGGATATAGGCCCCGATGACGCCGCCGAGCACACCGGGAATGACCAGCTTCCGAGCAAGGTCGAAGTGAACGTTGCCCATCCGCCAGTGCGACAGGCCCGAGATGCCTGTCGTCACGACCTCCGCCGCATGGACCGAAGCGCTGGCGTACTTGTTCGGCACGCCAAGCGAGGTGAGGATGGTAGTCGACGTCACGCCGTAGGCCATGCCAAGCGCACCGTCGATCATCTGAGCGACAAAGCCAACGATGATGAATACCCAGATCGGCAGGGTCTGGAGTTCCACTGGGACGCTTCCTCCTCGGAGCTAGGACCGGCCAAGCTTCATCGCTCCGACCGGCCCGGCGGACGAAAGAACGGTGGAGGTCAGGCCAGGGCAACGTGCCGTGTGTCGACAAGGCAGCGCGCGCGGCGGGCGACGTCGCGCCAGTCATAGACGGAGTGATCCGTGACGATGACGACACAATCTGCGGCGTCGAGCGCGCGTTCGAGATCCGGCTCGCCTGCGATGCCATGCCCATTATGCGTCAGGGTGGTGATATAGGGATCGTGAAAGCGCACGCGCGCGCCCTTTGCGCGGAGCAGCTCGATAATGTCGAGCGCGGGGGACTCGCGCACGTCGTCGACGTCCTTCTTGTATGCGACCCCCAGGACGAGGACGGTGCTGCCCTTCATCGCCTTGCCGTGCTCGTTGAGCGCGTCCTGCACCTTGTCGACCCAGTAGCGCGGCATCTCGGTGTTGATCTCGCCCGCAAGCTGGACAAAGCGCGCGTTGTAGTTCAGGGTCTTGAGCTTCCACGACAGGTAGTGCGGGTCAAGCGGGATGCAATGCCCGCCCACCCCGGGTCCCGGCGTGAACTTCATGAAACCGTATGGCTTGCTGGCCGCGGCGTCGATCACCTCCCACACGTCGATGCCCAGCTTGTCGCACATGATCGCGACCTCGTTCACCAGCGCGATGTTGACCGCGCGGAAGGTGTTTTCGAGGAGCTTGACCATTTCGGCAGCCTGGGTCGACGAAACCGGGACAATCCTCTCGATGGCCGAGCCGTAGAGCGCGGCGGCCGCCTCCAGGCAGGCAGGCGTGACGCCGCCAACCACCTTCGGCGTGTTCTCCACCATGAAGTCCTTGCGGCCCGGATCGATGCGCTCGGGCGAGAAGGCGAGGAAGAAGTCCTTCCCGACCTCGAACGAAGCGACGCCCAGACGTTCGAGCACGGCCGGCGCGGTCAGCATCGGCAGGAGCAGTTCTTCTGTGGTGCCCGGGTAGGTGGTCGACTCGAGGCAGATCAACATGCCGGGATGGATATGTTGCGCCGTCGATTCGCCGGCAGAGATCAGGTAGCGCACGTCAGGGTCGCGCGTCTTGTTGAGCGGCGTCGGCACGCAAATGATCGCCGCATCACAGCCGGCAAGCGCGGCATAATCCGTCGTCGCCGTGAACCGCTCGCGGAGCGCGGCAAGTCGCTCGGACGGAATATCCTGAACGTAGGACTCCGCGCGCCCGAGCGCGGCGACTTTCTGCGGGTCGACGTCGATGCCGACGACAGGAAAGCCTCGCTCCGCAAAAGCGACGGCCAGGGGCAGGCCGACATAGCCGAGGCCAACGACGGCCACGACAGCCTTGCGTTCGCGAATCGCCTGAAGTAGCTGGTCCTTCATCTATTTCTCTCTGTCGGAGGTGACGATATAAGCGCGGGTGTTGCCCATGCTCCGCGGTCCCGCGGGCAATTGGCGCGGGTTCGATGATCTGCCGGCGGACGACGCTCGGGGCAGAAGTGCGGACTAACGTCCGCGGATATGCGAGCGGCTGGAGCAACGGGCGAGTTAGGAAGAGGCAGCGCATCCCTGGACGCGCGGCTGGCTGCTACAACAGGATCGCTCGCTGTGTCGGGTGTTTCTCTCTGAACAAGAAAAAGCGGCCTCCGGGCGCGTCGATCCCCGAGTAGGCCGTCTTTGGATGCGAAATCTGGCAGGTGTTCGAAAACCGGTTGAGCATTCGCGCTTTAGTGAGGGGGAAAAGCGGGTATTGCGGATGCCCCCGGCCCGACTCGAACGGGCACGTCCTTATGGACACAGGCCCTCAACCTGCCGTGTATGCCAATTCCACCACGGGGGCATTCATCTGAAATGGATTATAGCCGTTTCTGCGCCTTTGTCAAAAGGCACCGCCGTTGCCTTTGGCGCGCCGCTTCTTTTCCCCAGACGCGGGCCATGTTAGCACTGCGCTGGGACGCTGTCAAATCATAGTGCCAATAGGTCGCCGGATGCGCCAGTAATGTGACAAATAGCGCAGGAAGAGGGCAAATATGGACGACGCCGGTCGTTTGCCAACACCCTGCAACTCACGTATACTTTTGCCGCACGCGCGATTAAGCAGCTTCCCTTAATACGAGTAGCGGTCCTCGAAAGGCGAACATGGCCGTCCGCATCGTCACCGATTCAAGCGCCAACGTCCCGGAAGAATACCTCTCCCGCCTCAAGATCGTTGAGGTGCCCGCAGTTGTTAACTTCGGACAGGAAAGCTATCTCTATAAGAAGGAACTCTCGCTTGAGGCGTTCTATGAGCGGCTGGCGACCTCGGAGCGACTGCCGACGACATCGCAGCCGCTGCCGCGCGGTTTCGCGCTTGCGTACCAGCAGGCCGCGGCCGAAGGCGCGGACGAAATCATCGCGGTGACAGTCACCAGCAAGATCAGCGGCACCTACAACAGCGCGGTGATCGCATGCGAGGACTCGCCCGTCCCGACCCGCGTCTGGGATACGCTGCACGTGTCGATGGCCGCAGGCTGGCAGACAATCGCCGCGGCCGAGATGGCCGCCGGGGGGCTGAGCGCGCAGCAGATCATCGAGCATCTGGAACGCATCCGCAGCCGGGTCCGAATGGCCTTCACGCCGGTCAACCTTAAGTACCTGATCGCCAGCGGCCGGGCGCCGCGGTTACAGGGCATGATCGGCGACCTGCTGAACATCAAGCCGATCCTCGTGACCGAGGACGGCTACCTGGAGCCGGTGGCGCGCGTCCGCACGCAGCGTAAGGCCCAGGAGCATATGGTGGAGATGATCGCGGAGCAGATCGGCGGCGTTCCGTGCAGGGTGGCGGTCGGGCACTGCAACGCGCTCGCGGAGGCAGAAGCCTTTGCTGAGCGCGTGCGGGCGGCGCTGAACGTGAACGAATTCGTGCTCTTCGACCTCGGAATGTTGGCCGCGCTCGGGGGACCGGGACTGCTCGGCCTGGGCGGGTCGCCGGTGGAGGAGTGGCAGTCATGAAGATTGTCGTGGACGCGATGGGCGGGGATCACGCGCCGGGCGTGGTGGTCGCAGGCGCGGTGGCCGAAGCGCGCGAGCGCGGCACTGCGCTCATCCTCGTCGGGATCGAGGAAGTGGTTCGCAGGGAGCTTGCGAAGCGCGGCGACACGGCGAGCCTTCCGATCGAGGTCGTCCACGCGTCCGAAGTAGTCGAGATGGACGAGCACACGAACGCGGTGCGGACCAAGAAGGACTCCTCCCTGATGGTCGGGATGCGGCTCGTCAAGGAAGGGAAGGCGGAAGCCTTTGCGTCGGCGGGCAATTCGGGAGCGGTCATGGCCGCCGCGTTGTTTGGGCTGGGGCGAATCAAGGGCGTCGAGCGGCCTGCGCTCGGCAGCATTTACCCTGCCTCGCCCGAGCCATGCCTGATTGTCGACATCGGCGCGAATGCGGACTGCAAGCCCGAATACCTGGTTCAGTTTGCGCGCATGGGCGCGGCGTACGCGCGCCTGATGTTCGGGCTGCCGAACCCGAAGGTCGGCATCGTCTCCAACGGCGAAGAGGCCGACAAGGGCAGCATGTTGATACGCGAGACGTATCCGCTGCTGAAGGAAAGCGGGTTGAACTTCGTCGGCAATGTCGAAGGCAAGGACATCGGCAAAGGGCTCGCGAACGTCGTCGTGACCGATGGGCTGGTCGGCAACGTTATCATCAAGCTCAGCGAAGGCCTTTTCTCGTTCATCACCAAGTATCTCAAGCGGCAGTTCACGGGCGGGCTGCGCAACAAGGCCGGCCTCGTCCTGATGCTGCCTGCCGCGGTGCTGGCCCTGCCCGGCCTGGCGCTGCTCTGGCCGAGCGTCCGCGAGATGCGCAAACGCATCGACTGGCGCGAGACGGGCGGCGCGCCGCTGCTGGGCGTCAACGGGGTGGTCGTGATCGGCCACGGCCGCAGCGACGAAAAGGCGATCCGCAGCATGATTCGCATGGCGGAGCAGACGGCCCGCCAGGACCTGGTCGGAGCGATCGCCGCCGAAATGGCCTGACTTTAGCTCTTACGGCCCCGGCGCGCGCTGCGTCTGCCGGGATTCGAGAAGTATCCTAGACAGAGGTAAGCACCCCACAATGCGCGTTACCACAAACACCCGAATGATTCGAAAACGTGCCAAGATGGGCACCTATGCCAGCCTGGGCGGCATCGCGGTCCTTGCCGGCGGCATGGTCGCGTCCTTCCAGCCCAACCTGATCTGGGTGTCGCTAGTCGCCCTGATTGCGGGTTTCCTGCTGGCGCAGTACGGCAACTACAACCTCAGGCGTTACGGCCGCTCGCCGCGGCCCGATGAAGTTGTGGCTGAGAGCCTGAAGGGGTTCGACGACCGCTATCATCTCTACGCGTGGTCGCTCCCCGCGCCCTACGTGCTGCTGACGCCACACGGCCTGTACAGCTTCATCACCCGCGACCAGAACGGCCAGATCACCAACAACGGGTCGCAGTGGAAGACCGCGTTCAGCCTCAGCCGCGCGCTGCTGATGTTCAGCCAGGAGGGGCTCGGCAACCCGTCTCAGGACTCTCAAGAGCGCGCCGCGAAACTGACCGAGTGGATTCGCGCGAAGCTGCCGGAGAGCACGGTCACCGCGCAGCCGGCCATCATCTTCCTCGATCGTGCCCGTGCTGGAGACGAAGGGCGTGAAGAAGTGGCTGCGGTCGGGCAAGCCGGAGTTCATCAAGAACGCCGAGTATCGCCAGCTCGAGGCGCTGTTTGACGAGGCGGCCGCGCTTGCGGAGAGCGGCGGAAAGTAGCGATCGACCAGGCTTCTCCCCGAAGCCTGGTTTCTTTTGTTTGTCCACCGCATGCGAGGCCGCATGTCCGCCACCCTCTATCTGTCCCCGAGCACCGACGCGGTTCTGTTCCACATCGTGGACCTTGTTCGCGCCCGCCGGCAAGAGCGACCGCTGGCGCCGCTGACGTTCCTGCTGCCGTCCGGAGACGCGGTGCGGCAGTTGCGGCGCGCGCTGGGCGATGCGATCGCAGTCCGACCCCTCCAGTTCTACTCCCTGAGCGCGGCCATCCTGGCGGAGGCGGGCAGCCCCACGCGGGAGATGAACGACGTGGCAACGCGGCGGCTGGCGCGCGGCATCCTCCAGCGGATGAGCGAGCGCGGCGAGTTGACCACCTTCGCGCCGATGCTCGACAAGCCGGGATTTATCGAGGTGCTGGTCGAGTGGCTGCGCGAGATGAAGACGCAGGGGATCACGCCAGAACAGGTGGCGGCTCATGCGACGGACGCCGAGCGCGACGCGCAGTTGGCCCGCTTTTATGCGCGCTACCAGGCCGCGCTGCGCGAGGGCGAGTGCGCGGACGCGGACGGTCTCCTGTGGCTGGCAGCCGAAGCAGTCGAAGGCGACCCTGCGCTGCTCGCGGGCGCGGGCGAGTTGATCGTCTCGGGTTTCGACCAGTTCAGCCCGGTGCAGCTGCGCATCGTGGCCGCGCTCGCGCAGCGCCTGCCTGTGACCGTTTACCTGCTGTGGGACGCGCAGCGCGGGGAAGAGAGCCTCGCGCTCAGCCGGCTGGCGCCCACCCGCCGCGCGCTGCTCGACGTCCTCCACCCAAGCGAGGTCGTTCTTCCGGCCCTCGACGCGTGCGGCCCCGCGCTCGCGCATGCGCGACGCGCGCTCTTCGAGCCAAACGCGCCGCGGGTAATCGACGACGGCCATTGCATCCGCGCTATCGCGGCGCCTTCGCCCGAAGCGGAGGTGCGGCATGCCTTGCGCCAGATCAAGCGGCTGCTGCTCGACGGGGCTAGAGAAGAGCAGATTGCGCTGCTCGCCCCCCATCCCGGCGCGTACCGCGCGATCGTCGCGACCGTAGGGCGCGAGTACGGCGTGACCGTCGCGGTGGAAGCAACGCTGGGCGAGAACCCCTGCGCGGCCGCGGTTCTGAACCTGCTTGGCCTGGCGCCCGACTTTCGCTGGCGGCAGACGTTCGACGCGCTGCGCTCGCCTTACGTCAGGCAGAGCTGGGTCGACGCGGAACAAGTCGCCCTGCTCGACGCGCTCACGCGCGAGCGGCCGGTCATCGCCGGACGCGAGCAGTGGGTTTACGCGCTGACGCCGCCTCAGCTCAAGGACGGCGAGGAGGGGGCCGACGATGAGGACCGCGGGGAGCCCCCGCTGCTGTCGCAGCTTGCGCCGGAGACGGTCGACGCGCTCAGATCGGGCCTTGCCGCGTTCTTCGACCACGTGACGCCTCCTGCGGATGCGTCGCCCGCACAATATATCGCCTGGATTCAGGACGCGCTGCTCGGCCTGGAGTACGACGCTGAGGACAAGGCGGACGAGGGCGCCGCGCCGAGCCTGCGGATGGCCGAAGCCGCGGAAGAGGGCGAATGGCGGGCGCGCGACTTGCGGGCGCTGGCGGCGCTGCTCACGTCGCTGCGCGAGTGGCTCGACGCGCACACGCTGGTGGCCGAATTGCGGCTCGATCCCGATGGCGGGATGCCGCCGGCCGAGCGCGTGCGCGAGTTGCTCGAATGGCTGCCGTCCGTCCCCGCGCCGCCGGACCCGCGCTGCGCCGCGGTGCGCTTCGGCCCGCTGGAGACGATCCGCGCAGTGGCCGTGGAGCATCTCTTCGTATTGGGGTTAGGCGAAGGCGAGTTCCCCCGGCCGCCCCGGCCCGACCCGTTTTACACCCTCGCAGAGCGCGCCCGGCATCCGCTGCCTCTTTCGCGGCCGAACAGCGGCGAGGATGCGAGCCTTTGGTGGCAGGTGCTCTGCAACTGCCGG
>JALOOB010000173.1 GCA_025454635.1 Anaerolineae bacterium | reverse complement strand
CGACGACGGCGGCGAGACCTGGCAGTTGGCCACGGGCAGCAGCGGCAAACCGTCGCTCGACGACCCGCCCTCTTCGCATATCTATCCGGACGTCCACTCAATAGCGGTCCATCCCAGTTCGCCCGAACTGGTCTTCGCGCCCACCGGCGACGGGTTCTTCGCCTCCCGCGACGGCGGCCGGACATGGACTCGACTGTACGACTGCTACTGTCGCGCCGTGTGGATCGACCCCGGCGATGCCCGTCACCTCATCCTGGGACCCGCAGACGGAGTGGATCGGAACGGGCGAATCGAGGAATCCGACGATGGCGGCAAGACGTGGCGCAACGCGTCGAGCGGCCTCTCGGTCCCCTGGCCGGACCACATGGTCGAGCGATTTACGCAGATCGGGGCCGACCTGTTCGCCGTGCTCTCCAATGGCGAGCTGTGGGCCTCGCCTCTGGCGTCGCTGGCGTGGCGCCGTCTTCTGCCCGAGGTCGGCGGCGTGACCGACGCGGCTTGGTTGCAGGTTTAGCGGCTCCGGTACGCTACCAGACAGAATGAAGGCTGCAGACCGTGGTAACGTGTATCCCTCGCGACCGCGGGTACGCCGGCCTCAGCCCGGCGCCCCGGTCACAGCATCTCGATGCGCCGGGAGTCGCCATCCATGACCAACGCCTACACCGTCGCCCAACCGGACTCTGCCCTCAGCCCGCGCACGGGCATGACCCGGCAGCATTATGTCGATCTGGCGAGACACCTGCTTGAGCGCGCCTTCCGCCACGTCGATTCGATTGACGCGCCCATCGCCTTCCCTGTCGTCCCCGGGAAGACCTACCCCCAACCCGGCGATCCGCCGTGGCGGTGGCGGTCGGCCGAATTCGAGGCGCTCGAACGCACGCTGACGCTAGCCGGCCCGCTCATGCATATCGACCCTGACGCGGCAATCCGCGGGATTAAGCTCCGCGACTACTACTGCCGTCACCTTTACCGCGCGCTCACGCCCGGCCACCCGAACTCTCTACCCTTGCCCGAGGACCTGCCCGACGCCACCTACCAGTTCACCTGCGAATTCGGCGGCCTCTTCAAAACGCTGCTGCTCCTGCCCGACGTCGTCTGGCCTTACTTCACCCAGGCGCAGCGGGATGAGATGGCCGTCACCATCTCCAAGTGGGCGCACCATCGCACCACGCAAAACAACTGGCGCATCTTCAACATTATGGCCCTCTCCTTCCTCAAGAAGCATGGCTATGCGATAGACGACGAGTTGCTCAAGAGCCACCTGCTTTGGGTTGTCTCGTACCACTCCGGCAATGGCTGGTACCTCGAACAGACCTACAATTACTACACGATCAGCCTCTTCGTCGTCTACGGCGCCATCTGGACTCGCGCCTTTGGCGACGAGCATTACCCCGAGATCGCCGCGGCTATCGAAAACTCGGCGCGCGAGCTGATGAAGTCCTATCCCAACTTCTTCGCCCGCGACGGCTACATCAACATGTGGGCGCGAAGCATCTGCTACCGGACGTGGATCTCCGGCGGCTTCCCGGTGTCCTTTCTGCTAAAGGGAAGCCCTCCGCTCGATCCCGGGTGGGCAAGACGGCTATGCTCGGGCTCGCTGCTCCAGTTCGTCGGGAGGGAGGACTTCTATGAGAACGACATCCCGAGCCTCGGCTTCTACGGCCATTGCGAGTTCGTCCTGCAGAACTACAGTTGCTCGGCCAGCCCGTTCCTGATGTTCCTGCCGTTCTTGTGCCTCGCCCTGCCGGAGGATTCGCCGTTCTGGACCGCGACGGAGAACGATGGCGCCTGGGAAGGGCTGGGGGAAGCATCTCTGATGACGGTGCTCGACAAGCCCGGCCTGGTGCTGGTCAACCACGGCAAAACCGGCGCGGCGGAGATCATCCCCGGCAAGGTGTATTACGAGGACCCGAACTACTCCAAGCTGGTCTACAACACGCACTTCCCCTGGGAGGACCACGACCCGGAGGGCGGGACTGCGATGGAGTACGCGTTTCGCAGCCTGGACCCCCGCGACGTGCGTGGGGACGACGTTAACTTCTACTTGACCGGGCTGGCGCTCCGGAACGATTCCGGCCGGAACGCGGCCTACACCACGTCGCAGACCATGCTCTATAACGGCGTGCGGAACGGCGTGATTTACAGGCAGGCGATCATGCGCAAACCGCCGAACAACGGCGTCGGCTACATCGTCGACCTCGCGGAGATCGTCATCCCCGGCGGGACTGTGCGGGTCGACCGGTCGCGAATGGCCTTCGAGCACGAGATGACCCTCGGCCACTTCGGGCTGCCCCACATCGCGGGCAGGGAGCCCCTCGTCAGGCAGTTCGAGAATGGGCAGCGGAAAGTGATCACCGCGGCAATCCCTGGCCGCCGCGTGGCTCTGATCGCATACGGGGGTTGGGATGAGGTGCGGAGTGTGGCGCGCCATGGGCGTAGCGCGGAGGCGGCCGAAAGCACGGTGATCTTCGCGCACAGGCGGAGGACGGCGAAGAACCCGCCGATGGAATTGATGATTTCTGTGCTGCTGCACCGTTTGGACGACGGCGAGTGGACCGAAGCGGAGTTGTCGCCGATCCGGGCGATCCGGATGATGGAGATTTCGCCGTCCCATTCTCCGCTCGGCGCGGTCATCACGCTGGCGGGCGGCGAAGAATACGAGATCGACTTCGCCGAAATCGACGGTTACCGGTCATGTTGAGGCCCGCTCCGGCAGGCTTCGCCGGCGATCGTGTGTTGGCTACGCGGTCGCCCTGCAGAAGAGATGCGGATTTAGGAGACGCCGACATCGATCGGGCGATACGTCCGTCGCTCCGCGACTGCCCGGATCGCGTCCTGCAGATCCGACTCCGCAGTGTGGTTGACGACATAGGCCGGCGCCCGCTTCCAGCGTAGCGCACCAGGTTCGCATCTTCGTGAAAGCTCAGCGCGACGGTCTGTGTCTCGGGCCGCGCCACCCTCAATTGCCGCGTCAACTCGATCCCGTCGCGTGGCGGCATGGATCTGTCAGTGATTACCACCCGCGCGCCCCAAGCATCTTCAACGTCAGCCGCTGGTAGCTGTCTTCGAGATTTTCCTCCTACGTCATTTGTCGGATGCGCGACTAAGTTATTTGCGGTATAATCCTGTGGCGCGCATATCTGCTGCGAGACCCTGTAACCTTCAGTTTCCTCGGGACTCCGCAAATCCACCTTGGAGAACATCTTATGGAAAGGCGCAACGCCTTCTATTCGCTGCTCGCGTTCGGCCTGCTCCTCTTGGCCTTCGTTTCGCCCGCCGCCGCAGACGACCCTGTTGCTGGACCCGGGGCTGCGCCCGCCGCCGGCCGCAAGGCCTTCCTGCCGTTCATTTCAGCCGCCCGCCCGCCCGCCAACGCCATCTACTGGGGCGTCTCCATGCAGGGCTGCCCTGCGGATCTCGGCAAGCTCTCCGCATGGGAGCGCGATGTTGCCGGCAAGGGCGTCAGCATCATCCACTGGGGCCACGATTGGAACCTCGACGGCGGCTATCGCCCCTGGTCCAACAGCGCCGCGGACAAGGCCCGCGGGCACGGTTCGATTCCGATGATCTCGTGGTCACCCGAAGGCGGCGACAAGAGCCGCTGGCAGCTCCGCCGCATCGCGGGCGGCGAGCACGACGCCTACATCCGCCAGTTCGCGGAGAGCGCAAAGAACTGGGGCCATCCCCTCCTCCTCCGCATGATGCACGAGATGAACGGCAACTGGGGCTACCCCTGGCAGGAGGATGTCAACGGCAACCGCCGCGGCGAGTTCGTCCCGGCATGGCGCCGCATCGTCGACATCTTCCGGCAGACCGGCGCGAACAACGTCTCCTTCGTTTGGTGCCCCAACAAGGTTTACCCCAAGAGCACCTACCCCTCTTACGCCTCGCTCTACCCCGGCGACAGCTACGTCGATTGGACCTGCCTCGACGGCTACAACTGGGGCAGCCAGCGCCGGGAGGGGTGGGAATCGTTCGACACCGTCTTCGGCTACTCTTACGGAGAAGTGCTCAAGGTCGCGCCCAACAAGCCCATGATGATCGGCGAGTTCGGCGTCACCGAGCAGGGTGGCTCCAAAGCCGATTGGATCGCCAACGCGCTCGCGCAGATACCCGCGAAATACCCGCGCGTGCGCGCCGCGCTCTACTTCAACTGGGCCATGGACGGCGTCGACTGGCGCATCGAATCATCCTCCGCGGCCGCCGGCGCGTGGCGAGCGGGCATCAGCCGCCCCCACTACGCCACGAACGTCTATGGCGGACTGCGCGGCCGCGTCCCGGTCCCCTGACGCGCACGATGGGTGGCCATGCTATAATTTGCGTATGGCCACCCACCTCCTCGCTACCAAGCTCTACATTCCCGCCCCCCGCGCCGACGCCGTCGCGCGCCCTCGCCTCTTCGCGCGCCTCGATGCCGGCCTGGCCGCCCGTCTGCTTCTCATCTCCGCGCCCGCAGGCTTCGGCAAAACGACGCTCGTCGCCGGGTGGCTCGCTGCGCGCCCCGCGCTGCGCGCCGCGTGGCTCTCCCTCGACGAAGCCGACGCCGACCTCGCCCGCTTCCTGACTTACCTCGTCGCCGCGCTCCGCGCCCCCGCGCCCGACTTCGCCGGCGCCGTCCTTGCCGCGCTCGATGCGCCGCAGCCGCCCCCGTCCGAAGCCCTGCTCACCCTTCTGCTCAACGAACTCGCCGCGCTCCCCGGCGACACTGCGCTCGTCCTCGACGACTACCACCTCGTCGACGCGCCTGCCATCGACCGCGCGCTCACCTTCCTCATCGAGCGCCTCCCGCCCTCCGTGCGCGTCGTCATTACTACCCGCGCCGATCCGCCGCTCCCCCTCGCCCGCCTGCGCGCCCGCGGACATCTCGCTGAATTGCGCGCGGCCGATCTCAGTTTCACGCCCGCCGAGGCCACCGACTTCCTCAACCGCGCCATGCGCCTCGACCTCTCCCCTGCCGACGTCGCCGCGCTCGAAGCGCGCACCGAAGGCTGGATTGCCGGCCTCCAGCTCGCCGCGCTGGCCCTGGGCGCCCAGGCCGCGCCGCCCGCCGATTTCATCGCCTCCTTCACCGGCAGCCATCGCTTCGTGCTCGATTACCTGCTCGAAGAAGTCCTCGACCGCCAGCCGCCCGCAATCCAGTCCTTCCTGCTGCGCACCGCCATCCTCGACCGGCTCTGCGGCCCCCTCTGCGACGCGGTCACTGCCGCGTCGGACGGGCAGGCCTCCCTCGAACGCCTCGAACGCGCTAACCTCTTCATCATCCCGCTCGACTCCGAACGCTGCTGGTACCGCTACCACCACCTCTTTGCGGACCTCCTCCGCAGACGCCTCGCCGCCTCCGCCAGTGATGCGCGCGAGCTGCACCGACGCGCCTCCGCCTGGTTCGCGGACGCGGGCCTCCCCGACGAAGCGTTCCGTCACGCGCTCGCGGCCGGCGACCCCGGCGGCGCGGCCGCCATCGCAGAACGCGCGTGGCTCGCCACCTTCCGCACGTACTACCAGAATGCCCTCTTCCTCGGCTGGATGCGCAACCTGACCGACGACGTCATTCGCGCCCGCCCCGTCCTCTGCGCGGGCTACGCCTGGGCGCTTCTCGACTTCGGAGAGTTTGCCGACGCCGACGCGTGGCTGCGCGCTGCGGAGCGGTGGCTCGACGCGGATTCAGCCGCGCTCGGTGGGATGGTCGTAGAGGACGCAGGGGCGTTCGCCGGGCTCCCCGGCTCGGTCGCGGTCGCTCGCGCTTACCTCAGCATGGCGCAGGGCGACGCGCACGCGGCCGAACAGCACGCGCAGCGCGCGCTCGCGCTCCTTCCCCCCGAAGACGCGTACGGCCGCGCGGGCGCTGTTGCGTTGCTCGGCCTCGCGCGCCAGCAGCAGGGCGACCTGCCTGCCGCGGAGCGCGCCTTTCTCGACAGCCTTACGCTCGTCCGCGGCCTCGGCCAGCCCGCATTCGAATTGAGCGGCGTCCTCCCGCTCGCCTCGATCAAGCTCGCGCAGGGCAAGCTGCGCGAAACGGTCCGGCTCTACGGGCAGGCGCTCGCAAGCGCCGAAGCGCGCGGCGGCGTGCCCGGCATGGGTGACGTGCTCGTCGGTTTGGGGAATCTGGCGGTCGAGCAGGGCGACGTCGACCTCGCGGAGCAGCATGCGCGGCGCTGCGAAGAACTGGGCGAAGGCGCGCGCCTCGCCGGCTGCGTGTATCACCTCCGCTTGCTCCAGGCGCGGCTTGCCGAGCTGCGCGGCGACATCCCTGCCGCGCACCGCCTGCTCGACTCGGCCGAAGCCGCGTATTACCCCAGCCCGCTCCCCGACACGCGCCCCGTCCCCGCGCTCCGCGCCCGGCTCGCGATCCGCTCAGGCAGCGCCGCCGACGCGCTCGCCTGGGCGGCGGATGCGGGCCTCTCCCCCGACGGCGCGCCTGACATCGCCCGCGAGTTCGAGCAGATCACCCTGGCCCGCGCTCTCGTCACGCACGGCGCGGCGCGTCGGGACCTAATCGCGCTGCGGGGCGCCGAAGCCTTTCTCGCCCGCCTGCTGCTCGCCGCGGAGGCGGGCGGACGCTGGGGCAGCGCGCTTGATATCCTCGTCCCTCTCGCCCTCAGCCGCGCGGCCCGCGATGATCAAAGCGCCGCGCACGCCGCGCTCGATCGCGCGCTTGCGCTGGCCGAAGGCGAAGGCTACGTCCGCCTCTTCCTCGACGAAGGCGCGCCCATGCGCCGCCTGCTTGCCGCAGCCGCGGCCCGCGGCAGCCGTTACGCCGCGCGCCTCACCACAGCCGAACCGGCCAACTCCCGCCCATCACCCGCCGCGCCGGCCGCCCTGCCCGAGCCGCTCACCGAGCGCGAAACCGAAATCCTGCGCCTGATCGCCGCCGGCCTCACCAACCAGCAGATCGCCGGCCGCCTCCATCTTGCGCTCGACACGATCAAGGGCCACAACCGCGTCCTCTTCGCCAAGCTCGCGGTCGACCGCCGGACCGAAGCCGTTGCCCGCGCGCGCGAACTAGGGCTGATTTAACACTCCCCGCAACACCAAAGTGTCTTCCCCTTAACACCTCTCCGGCGCGATCCTTTCGACGTCAAGCAAAACCACCGTCGAAAGGAAGTCACCCATGAACCTGCGCAAAGCCGGCGGCATCGCCGCCCTCGTCCTCGCCCTCGCCTACATCGTCGGCGCGGCGCTCAACTTCACCGTGCTCGATGCCTCCGCCATCGTCGACCCGACCCTCTTCCGCATTCAGATCTTCTTCATCTACGTCGTCTTCGGGGTCGCGCTCGTGTTCCTCGCGCAGGCGCTCGACGCCGAGCTGCGGCCCGCCGCCCCCTCGCTCATGCGCGTCGGAACCGCGTTCGGCCTGGTCTGGGCAGGGCTGCTCATCGCCGCGGGCAATGTCTTCATCGCCGGCCTCAACGCCGTCGCGGGCCACCTCGCGCAAGACCCCGCGCGCGGCCTGTGGACCCTGCTCGTCAGCCTCGCCCTGCTGCGCTCCGCGGCGTTCCCCCGCGCGCTCGGCTATCTCGGCATCGTCGTCGGCATCGCGGGCCTGCTCACCGCCATCCCGGCCATCTTCATGCCCGCCGTCGCGCTCTATGCCCTCGGCCACTGCGCCTGGTGGACCTGGCTCGCCGTCAGGCTGCTGCGCGGCCCCCGCGTTGCTCCCGCCGCCCGCGAGGCCCTCGCGCCCGGCCTGAGCGCCCGCTAACACCTGTCCAAACGAAAGGAACCAACCATGCTCGCCAATATCGCTTCGGCCGCCTTCGAGCGCCGCCGCATGATCCTGTCGACCTTGTGGATCTTCGCCGTCCTGAACTACATCTACGCCGACGTGTACACGCTGTTCTTCAATCCCGTCCTGCAGCCCGACGTCATGCGGCGCTTCGCGGAGGGCTTCGCCGGTGACATCCCGATCACCCAGGGGTTCGTGCTGTTCACCGCCCTGCTGATGCAGACCGCCATC
>JALOOB010000172.1 GCA_025454635.1 Anaerolineae bacterium | reverse complement strand
ATCGGCATCTTCGTCGGCATCCTTGAGTTGATCGGCGAGTTCGCCCGCCTGCTCTCTTTCTCCTTCCGTCTATTCGGCAATATCTTCGCGGGCGAAGTGCTGCTGATGGTGATGGCATTCCTGATTCCGTACATCGCGTCGCTGCCGTTCTACGGCCTGGAGCTCTTCGTCGGCTTCATTCAGGCCGCGGTGTTTATGATGCTCGCGGTCGTCTTCATGAGCATGGCCACGCAAGGTCACGGTAGTGACGCTCATGGCGGCGAGCACCACGACAACGCGGGCCATGAAGTCCCGAAGCCGATTGCCCAACCCACGGCGCCCGGCGCGTAAGCCCGGCCCGGTTCTGATTCGTTTCATCACATCCGTCATCTATTTGAAACAGCGAGAGGAGACACACATGGACGCAGAAGCTCTGGCGCAGCTCGGCACGGCACTTGCCATCGGTCTGGGCGCCATCGGTCCCGGCATCGGTGTTGGTTTGGTGGGCGCAAAGGCCATGGAAGCCATGGGCCGCAATCCGGAAGCCGCCGACATCGTCCGGACGAACATGATCCTGGGCATGGCCTTCGCCGAAGCGATCGCGATCTACGCCCTGGTGGTCGCCCTGATCATCAAGTTCGTCTAGGATGATTGAAGATGGCAGATTGCGGATTGAAGATCAACTTCAGACGGTGAGAGCGAATCTTCAATCTTGAATCTTCAATCTTCAATCTAAAGGAGGCCACTTGGAAAAGCTCGGCATCAACCTGGGAATGCTCGTTTCGCAGATCGTCAACTTCACGCTGATGGTCGTGCTCTTGACGATCCTGCTGTATAGACCCATTCAGCGGATGTTGGCCGAACGCCGGGATCGCATCGCCAGGAGCATGGCGGACGTCGATGAAGCGCGCGCCGCCGCAGCCCGCGCGCAGCAGGATTACGATGCGCGCATTGCCGAGGCGCAGCGCAAGGCTCAGGAGATCATCGGGCAGGCCGCGCAGGCCGGCGAGAAGGTAAGGGTGGAGATCGAGGCTGAGGCGCGCCGCGAGGCGGAGGTCATCCGCCAGAAGGCCCACGAGGAAGCTGCTGCCGAGAAGGCGCGCGTCCTCTCCGAGGTGCAGAGCCAGATCGCCAGCCTTTCGATGACCGCCACCGAACGCGTGCTCGGCCGCGCGGTGGATGCTAAGGCGCAACGCGAACTGGTCGACCAGGTCATTGCGGAACTGGGCAAGTGATGCGATGAACACCGGCGACCGCGCGTCTCAGTACGCCACCGCACTGTACGAGGCCACGTTCGAGCGGCTCCTGGGCTCGCTGACCGGGGCGGCCGAGGCGATCGCCCAGAACCCTAATCTTCTGCAAAAGTTGCAGTCGATCGACGTCGACTTCGCGGATCGCAAGGCCGCGCTGGACGGGCTGCTCGTCGATGGCGTGGACCCGTTGGCCCGCAACCTGCTTTACAGCCTGGTCGAACGCGGAGACCTGGCGCTTCTCGGCTCGGTGATCACGTCCTTGCGCGCTCGTATGCAGCAGGCGACCAGCGGGCCTACGCCGGTCGAAGTGACCACGGCAGTCCCGATCGAAGCCGAACAACGCACGGCGCTGGAGCAGAAGCTGGCTGAGCAGTACGGGGCCAACCTTGCCTACACGTACAATGTCGACAACACTATTCTGGGCGGCATGATCGTCCGCGTCGGCGACAAGCTGATCGACGGCAGCGTGGCTTCCCGCCTTGCCGCGTTGAAGCAGACGCTTGGCGTCGCAACCGCCTGACGGCGTACGCCGAGATATAAGAAGGGGACGGCAATGGCTGTACAAACCGACGATCTTGTCGCGCAGCTTAAGCAACAAATTCTCAACTTCCAGGCGCCGACCCGCGCCGTGGACGTCGGCACCGTGCTGCAGGTCGGTGATGGCATTGCGCGCCTGAGCGGCCTGAAGAATGCCCGCGCCGCGGAACTGGTCGAGTTCGAGAACGGCACCCCGTCTTCAACCTCGAAGACGACAACGTCGGCGTCATCATCATGGGCGACTACTCCGAGATTGCGGAAGGCCAGCTCGTCCGCGCCACGGGCCGGATTGTTTCTGTGCCGGTGGGCGCGGGCATGATCGGCCGCGTCATCAATGCGGTCGGCCAGCCCATCGACGGCAAGGGGCCGATTGCCTCCGACAAGTTCCGCCCCATCGAACGCATTGCGCCGAACGTGGTCACCCGCAAGAGCGTCGACACGCCGGTGCAGACGGGCATCAAGGCCATCGACGCCATGATCCCCATCGGCCGCGGGCAGCGCGAGCTCATCATCGGCGACCGGCAGACGGGCAAGACCGCCCTCGTGGTCGACACGATCATCAACCAGAAGGGCCAGGACCTCATCTGCATTTACGTTGCCATTGGGCAGCGGCAGAGCCAGGTTGCGCAGGTCGTCGCCACGCTCGAGAAGTTCGGCGCGATGGAGTACACCGTCGTCGTCGCCGCCACCGCCTCCGAGCCGGCCGCGCTGCAGTACATCGCGCCGTATGCGGGCACCGCGGTCGGCGAGGAGTTCATGGAGCAGGGCAAGGACGCGCTGATTATCTTCGACGACCTGTCGAAGCACGCGCAGGCGTATCGCCAGGTGTCGCTGCTGCTGCGCCGGCCTCCCGGACGCGAAGCGTACCCCGGCGACGTTTTCTACCTGCACAGCCGCCTCCTGGAGCGCGCCGCGCGCATGGCGCCGGAGTACGGCGGGGGCTCGCTCACCGCGCTGCCGATCATCGAGACGCAGGCGGGCGACATTTCCGCCTACATCCCGACCAACGTTATCTCCATCACCGACGGCCAGATCTTCCTCGAGAGCGATCTGTTCTACGCGGGCATTCGTCCCGCCGTGAATCCCGGCCTCTCGGTGAGCCGCGTCGGCGGCAACGCGCAAACAAAAGCCATGAAGCAGGTCGCCGGCAAGATGAAGCTCGAATTGGCCCAGTTCCGCGAGCTCGCGGCGTTCGCCCAGTTCGGCTCAGACCTTGATCCCGCCACCCAGCGCCAGTTGGACCGCGGCCAGCGCATCACCGAAATCCTCAAGCAGCCGCAGTACAAGCCGTGGTCGCTCGAAGATCAGGTCATGGTGTTCTATGCGGTCACGAACAATTACCTGGACAAGGTGCCGCTCGACCGGATTGCGGAGTGGTCGGACAAGTTCCTCAAGTACATGGCTGGGACGCGGCCCGACATCGGGCGGACGATCGCGACGGCGAAAAAACTGGACGACGACACCGCCAACGGGCTGAAGCTGGCGATCCAGGACTTCAACCAGATGTTCTTGCAAGGCTGAGCGCGGGGGCGACTGCGGTCGCCCTGCGCAATGACCCAACTACTGGGAAGGTAACGCATGCCCAGCACACGCGAAATCCGTCGCCGCATCCGTAGCATCAAGAACATCGCCAAGGTGACCAAGGCGATGGAAACCGTGGCTGCGGCAAAGATGCGCAAGGCGCAGGCGCAAGTGCTCGCGACCCGGCCCTATGCGGAGCGCTCGTGGGTGGTGCTGACGCACCTGGCGCGGCTGCGCGCATCGGAAGGCGTCGAACAGCCCTTGCTCCAGGAGCGCCCCGTGCGTAAGGTCGCCCTCCTCCTCATCACCGGCGACCGGGGGTTGGCTGGCGCGTACAACGCCAACATTATCCGCAAGGCGTTCGACCAGATCGAGTCTTGGGAGGGCGCCGGCGTCGACGTGACCCTGGTCACCGTCGGGCGCAAGGGGCGCGACCTGATGCTGCGTCACGGTCCTCCGCTCCGCGCAGAGTTCACGGGTCTTGCGGATCGCCCCACAAGCAACGACATCGCGCCCGTCGCCAGCATCCTGCTCGGCGATTTCGTCGCCGAGGAGTTTGACGCCGTTTACATGGCGTACACGAAGTTCGTCACCACCCTGCGGCAGGAGCCAACGATCATGCAACTGCTGCCCATCGTGCCCGACGAGTCGCTCCCCAACGTGGCGCATGACTACATCTTCGAGCCGGACCCGGAAGTCATTCTGGGCGAGGTGCTGCGCGGCCTCACCGAAATCCAAATCCTGCAGGCCCTGTACGAGTCGATTGCGAGCGAGCAGTCGGCGCGCATGGTCGCGATGCGGAACGCAACCGAGGCCGCCAATGACCTCATCGGGGAACTGACCCTGTCGTACAACAAAGCGCGGCAGGAATCGATCACAAAGGAACTTCTGGATATCGTCGGCGGCGCATCCGCGCTGACCGCCGCATAACGCGAGAGCAACCTGGCGGGTCTTCAACCCTGCTCGGTTTGGAACATTTCGGAGTGAGACATGGCAAAGAGCGGTGGCAAGGGAAAGATAACGCAAATCATCGGCCCGGTGGTCGACGCAGCCTTCGAGCCGGCGGACCTGCCGAACGTCTTCGACGCGCTGGAGATTCCCCTCGATGGCGGCGGCCGGCTGGTCTGCGAAGTGCAGGGCCAGTCAGGTAATGGCTGGGTGCGCTCCGTCGCCATGTCCAGCACGGATGGCCTGCGACGCGGCATGGACATCATCGCCACCGGCGCGCCCATCACGGTGCCCGTCGGCCCGGGCACGCTCGGCCGCATCTTCAACGTGCTCGGCGACGCCATCGACACGGATGCGCCGGTCGATGCGGCCGCGCAGTATCCGATCCACCGGCCCGCGCCTTCCCTCATCGAGCAATCGACGCAGGCCGAGGTGTTCGAGACCGGCATCAAGGTCATCGACCTGATCGCCCCGTTCACCAAGGGTGGTAAGACCGCCATCTTCGGCGGCGCGGGCGTGGGCAAGACGGTCGTCATCCAGGAGCTGATCCACAACATCGCCAAGTTCCATTCCGGCTACTCGGTCTTTGCCGGCGTGGGCGAGCGCAGCCGCGAGGGCAACGACCTCTGGCACGAAATGCGCGACTCCGGCGTCATCTCCAGCACCGTGATGGTCTTCGGCCAGATGAACGAGCCGCCGGGCGCGCGCCTGCGCGTGGGTCTGACCGCGGTCACGATGGCGGAATACTTCCGCGACCAGGGCCGCGACGTGCTCCTGTTCATCGACAACATCTTCCGCTTCGTCCAGGCCGGCTCCGAGGTGTCCTCGCTGCTGGGCCGCCTGCCCTCTGCTGTGGGTTATCAGCCCACGCTCGGCACGGACATGGGCGAGTTGCAGGAGCGCATCACGTCGACCAAGACGGGCTCGATCACGTCCATGCAGGCCGTCTACGTGCCCGCGGACGACTACACCGACCCGGCGCCCGCGACTACCTTTGCGCACCTCGATGCGTCGATCAGTCTGGAGCGGTCGCTGGCCGAGCAGGCGCTCTTCCCTGCGGTCGACCCGCTCGCTTCGACCAGCCGCATCCTCGATCCGCTGATCGTGGGCGAAGAGCACTACCAGGTCGCCCGCGCGGTGCAGCGCACGCTCCAGCGCTACAAGGACTTGCAGGATATCATCGCCATCCTCGGCGTCGAAGAACTTTCCGAAGACGACAAGCTGACCGTTGCCCGCGCGCGCAAGATTCAGCGCTTCCTTACGCAGCCGATGTTCGTCGCGGAGGCGTTCACAGGCCGCGGCGGTAAGTACGTCAAGCTGTCGGACAATGTCTCGGGCTTCCGCGGCATCCTCGACGGCAAGTACGACGACCTGCCTGAGCAGGCTTTCTACATGGTCGGCACGATCGACGAGGCCGTTGAGAACGCGAAGGCGTTGAGGGGGTAAGGGCGATGGCTTCCATGCGCCTGGACTTCGTCTCGCAGGACCACCTGGTGTTTACCGGTGATGTCACGGAGATCATGGCTCCGGGCATCGAAGGTGAGCTCGGCATCCGCCCGCGGCACGCGCCCTTAATCACGGTGCTCGCGCCCGGTGAGGTGCAGGTCAAGCGGGAGCAGGGCGAAGACATCTTCTTCGCGGTCAGCGGCGGCTGGATGGAAGTGTTGCCGAGCCAGGTGACCATCCTCGCGCGCACGGCGGAACGCTCGGACGAGATCGACATACAACGCGCCGAGGCCGCTCGCATCCGCGCGGAAGAACTGCTCGCCCAGGGCGTCGACCGGCAGGACCGCGCCGCGCTGGAGATGCAAATCCGCCGCAGCCAGATTCGCTTGCGCGTCGGCCGGCGGCAGGGTGGTTGGCGCGGATCGACGGGTCCGGGGTCGGATACCACGTCGCGGATCGATTAACCAGTCGGTGGGTAACTAAGAGGCGCAATCGCCATCGGGCGATTCCGCCTCTTTGCGTCCGGCTACCAGACCGTTTTGTCGTAGAAGTCAGCGATAACACGGTCTGAGGAGATAACAGGGCAGTCGAAGCGGCGAGCCAGGGCCACGATAACCCGGTCAGCCGGGTCTTTGTGATCCCATAACAGATCGACGCTATCGATCCAATCTTGCGCGTCGACGGCGATGATTTCCACACCGGCTGTCCGATGGAGCCGGGCGACGAGTTCGCCCGGTGACAGGCGCATCAGCAAACGCCCCTGTTTTGCTTTCTGCGCGATCTCCCACATCGAAATCGAGCTGACAAGACGACGGTCGGCCGCCTGGATCGCGCGTGCGGCCGCGGCCGAGAGCTCTGGCGACCCATCGATCCAGCGAATCAAAGCGGAAGTGTCCAGGACGATCATTCGAGATCTGTCCATTCATCGGTTGTCGGCGTGTCGGGGTCTTCAGTGAATACAAACGTGCCCCGCAAATCCCCGAAGACCTCTTCCTTCGATCGCTTCTCCGTGTACGGCAGGATGCGCAGCACCGGCTTGTCGCGCTCCGTGACGATGATTTCCCCGCCGTTCTCCTGCAAATCGCGGAATATTTCCAGCATCCGCGCCTTAAGTTTGGTTTTCGAGATCCTCTGCGGAACCATGCGCGCCTCCGATGACCATAGTCATTACTAGGGTCATTCTACCTCCCACCGCTAAACGCGTCAACACCCCAATTAACGCAAAACCCCCGGAGAGCACTCCGGGGGTCGGTGAGCGAAACGAGACCGGTGTTACCGCGCGGCGCACACCGCGTCGTACAACTGCTGGCCACTGGCCGTCGCCGCCTCTACGGGCGCGGTCAGCTTATCCTTCAGCTGTGAGATCGGCGTGTCATCCGCTGCGCCCTGCAGTTCCGTATTCATCTGGTCGAGCGCGCGAATCAGTTCCACCGTCCCGCCGTCGTTGCTTAGCACAGTGTAGACGGTGCGCGCCGTGTTGACCTTCGTCTTAACGTCGTTGACCGTCGCGCGCACCTGCCCGACCGTCTGCACCGGCGTCGAGTTGACGATGGCGCCCTTGGTCTCGGTAAGCTGCTCGTTGACCCCGCGCATCGTGTCGCAAGCCTGCGTGCGCGCGTTCGAGATCGGCTGGCATGCGGTCAGCGACAACAGCGCGACCATCGCAACGACAAACAGAATCCTCTTCACAGGACCCTCTTTCAGCTTGCCAGGATGCGCGCCTTCTCGGCGTTGAATTCCGCTTCCGTGAGGATCCCCGCATCCTTCAACGCAGCCAGCTCCTTGAGCTGCGTGATTTTGTCGGGTTGAGCGGCAGCCGGCGCAGCCGGGGCAGCCGCCTGCTGGGCCTGCAACTGAGCCACCTGCGCCTGGAGCGCGGCCTGCTGGTCCAGGAGCGCCTGCTGCTGCGCAGCCGCGGCTTCCTGAGCCTGGTACTCGGCAACAGCCTGCTGTCCTGCTGCGTCAAGCGCAGCTTGCTGCTGCGCCGCGGCGGCGGCCTGCTGCTGCGCGGCCGCTGCCTGCTTCTGCTGCGCGCTCCCGCTCATCGCGTTGCCCACGACACTCGCGGTGCCCACAACCACGGCGGTCGTCGCCGCCGCCCCTAGCAAGTTAGGCCCGCGGCGCGGCGCCACAACGACTGGTCTTCTGCGCATCGTATCCTCCTACTTGACCTGTTCGGTCAGTTGCTTGTGGTATTCGATTGTCGCCTGGATCGCGGCCGCGGGAATGCGTTCGTACGCCACCAGGTGGCCGTTCGAGTCGCGCACGGCCTTGGCGAAGCGCTCCGCCCAGGTGTTTTCCCACACGATCAAAGCCGCCGAGCTGTTCCGTTCGAGCAATTCGGACGCGCTGGCAATGTCTTCTTCCGTCAGCAGGTCGTCGATCTCCTCGTCGATGTCGTCGAAACCGAGCGCGCCATACGCCTCCGCGTCGTTGATTTCGATGCTCTGGACATTGCCTTCGGCATCCTTGTTCACGAAGACAAGGTCGAGGATCCGAACAGTGCCATCATCGACCAGGGCTTTCAACGCGGGCACCACGTCCCCGTTGAACTTATTCCCTGGAAAGGAAATAACTGCGATATCTACTGGTCCCGTCATCACGTGCCTCCCTGATTAGATGCGCGAGCCATAACGGCTCGCCCCTCACTTTCATTGTACGGTTGCCCGGTCCGCTCCGCATCGGCTGCCTGTTTAGTGCTCCCACTAACCGAATGTCTAGTGCCCGGACGCAGCATGCTGACAACAGGCCTTCGTCTTGCGCGACTTTTCTCACTGGCGTATAATTCAGCCCACCTCCAACCGGCGGCCGCGCGGCCGGCCTTTCGGATGGTTTGCCGCGCGAACTCCCCCGCGCATTGGGGACCCCAGGCATCCAGGAGCCTTTCATGTTCGAACGACTCGTCGGCATTGATCTCGGCACGGTCAATGTCCTTGTGTATGTCAGCGGCCGGGGCATCGTGCTGCGCGAGCCATCCGTCGTCGCCATCTCCATCCGCGACAACAAGATCGTAGCGGTGGGCCAGGAAGCGCGCGACATGATCGGCCGCTCGCCCGAGAGCATCGAAGTGGCCCGGCCCATGCGCGACGGTGTCATCGCCGACTATGTCGTTACCGAGGCCATGCTGCGCTACTTTATTCGCAAGGTCATCGGCCGCAGCCAGCTATTCAAGCCGCGCGTCATGATCAGCATCCCGCGCGGCGTGACAAGCGTTGAGAGCCGCGCGGTGCACGACGCCGCGGTCCAGGCGGGCGCCAAAGAAGCCTACCTGATCCCCGAACCGCTCGCCGCGGCGATCGGCGCGGGCCTGCCCATCGGCACCCCCACCGGTAACATGGTCGTCGACCTGGGCGGCGGCACGACTGAAGCGGCCGTCGTTTCGATGAACGACATCGTAGTATGGTCGAGCGTTCGCGTGGGCGGCATCCGCACCGACGAGGCCATCATGGCCTACGTGCGCAAGAAGTACAACCTGATCATCGGCGAGCAGACCGCGGAGGAGATCAAGCTGACCATCGGCAGCGCATTGCCGCTGAGCGAGGAGCTCCGGATGGAAGTGCGCGGCCGCGACGAGCGAGGAGCTCCGGATGGAAGTGCGCGGCCGCGACCAGGTCGCCGGCCTCCCGAAGACCATTTCGCTGACGTCCGGCGAGATCACCGAGGCCATGTCCGAACCCTTGTCCGCGATCATCGGCGTGATCCGGCAGACGCTCGAAAAGACCCCGCCCGAGTTGGCCGCGGACATCATCGACCGCGGCATGGTGTTGAGCGGCGGCGGCGCGCAGCTTCGCAACATTGACCGGCTGGTGACCAAGGAAACCGGCGTTCCCGCGTTCGTCGCCGAGCAGCCCCTGGCGTCCGTGGCGCTGGGCGCCGGCCGCGCGCTGGAAAACTACGCGGTCATGCGCCGCAGCTTGCCGATCGCG
>JALOOB010000496.1 GCA_025454635.1 Anaerolineae bacterium | reverse complement strand
GGTGCCGACGATTTCCACTTCCACGCGGCGGTTGGGCTGGTTGCAGGCCACGTAGTCCGCCCAGGACTTGAAGTCGGAGCGCTTGCACTGCTTGACCAGCTGCTTCGGACCCTTGCCCTCGGTGTAGATGCGGTTCGGCTCGATACCCTTGCTGACCAGGTAGGCCTTCACCGCTTCCGCACGCCGGACCGACAGCTTCTGGTTGTGACCGAGCGCGCCGATCGGATCCGTGTGGCCGATCGCGATGATCACTTCCAGGGTCGTGGCCTTCGCACGGGCCGCGAGGTCGTCGAGCGCCTTGGAACCGTCGGGCCGGATGACCGCCTTGTCGAAGTCGAACAGCACGTCGGCGGACAGCGTGACCTTTTCGGTCGTGGGCTTCGGCGGGACCACCGCGGGCTTGGGCGCGGGCGCGGGCGCGGGCGGCGCGACGCGCGGTGCCGGCGGCTCGCACTTCTCCTTGGGCAGCAGGTCCTTGTCGCATTCGCAGTTTGCGAGTGCCGGCGTCCAGAAGCCGGTCCGCCAGCACAGGTTGAACGGATCCTTGACGATCGCGTTGCGCGTGTCGGTCACGTACGGGTTGGGCGTACCGGTGGGCGCACTGCCCGTGGCACAGGCGCCGAGCAATAGCGCGGACGCGACCACCAGCGCACGTTGCGTTCTCGAAATCTGCATGGTTCCCCTCTTAGAGATTGGCGCGAGCCTGAAAAAAGCGGCCTGTAAGATTTGGCCAGTAAAACAAAGTCTTATTTCATCAACTTATTGTGCCACAACGCCGTGCGCTTTTCCAACTCCCCGGGCGCAATACGGGTGAGGAATGTGTCGCGCAAAAGCAACACCCCCCCAACCCACACGTGCGTGACATGTTCCCTCCCGGCAGCATACACCAAGTGGGATAGCGGATCGAAGCACGGCTGCGTCTCGGGGCCGCCGAGGCGCACCGCCGCTAGATCGGCCTCCTTGCCCACGGTGATTGAGCCGATGCGTCCGTCCAGCCCGAGGGCCTTCGCGCCGCCCAGCGTCGCGGCCCGAAGCGCGGCGCTCGCCGGCACGGCGTCGGCGCGGCCCGAGACGCCCTTGGCGAGCAGCGCGGCCGTGCGCATTTCCTGGAACACGTCCAGCCGGTTGTTGCTGGCCGCGCCGTCGGTGCCGATGCCGACGTTCACCCCGGCTTCAAGGAGGTCCGCGATGCGCGCGATCCCGCTCGCGAGCTTGAGGTTCGACGACGGGCAGTGCGCGACGTGGCAACCGGTGCGGGCGAGGAGCGCGATCTCCCGCGGGGTGAAGTGCACCCCGTGCACGCCGATGAGGCGAGGCGTCGCGAGGCCGAGCGCCCGCAGGCGCTCGAGCGGCCGCACGCCGTGGCGCCGGAGGCTCTCCGCGATCTCGTCGTCGGTCTCGTGCAGGTGCACGTGGATCGGGACGTCCAGTTCCTCCGCGATGGTGGCGATGCGCGTGAAGGTCGCGTCCGACACGGTGTAGGGCGCGTGCGGCGCCATGCAGAAGGAGAGGAGCGGCTCCTCGGCGAGGCGGTCGCGCAGCGCGAGACCCTTGGCGATGTAGTGGTCCGGCCCGGTGGCGTAGGCGGTCGGGAACTCCACCGCGATCATGCCGAGCACGCCGCGCATGCCCGCGTCGAGAAACGCCCGCGCCGCATCCTCCGGGAAGAAGTACATGTCGTTCGCGCAGGTGACGCCGCCCGCGATCATCTCCGCGCACGCCAGCAGCGTGCCGTCGTAGACCATCTCTGGCGATGCGTGCGCCGCCTCGGCGGGCCAGATGTGATCGCGCAGCCAGCTCATCAGCGGCTTGTCGTCGGCATAGCCGCGCATGACCGTCATCGCGGCGTGCGTGTGCAGGTTGACCAGCCCCGGTATCAGGACGTGCTCGTCGAGGCTGACCGTCTCGGCCGGGGCGTAGCGCCGCCGGGCCTCGTCCGCGGGCAGCATCCCGGTGATGCGACCGTCCCGGACCGCCACCGCGTGGCGCTCCAGGACGACGCCGGCGGGCTCGACGGGCACGATCCAGCGCGCTTCGATGAGCAGGTCTGCGGGCTGCGGAGGGGTGGGGGGCATGTCGCGGGCAGGCGGGGCGCGGGGCGGGTGGCGCGGATGGTACCGCGAGCGCGCGGCGGTCGGCCGCGGCGCCTCGATGCATTCGCCGCGGCATCGCCAGAATGCTAAAATCTCAGACTTTTCGGGCTCGTCCGCCCGCGCCGGGGCGCGCCGCGAACGCCAGCCGCGTCGCGACGCTGCGGGGCCCGGCCGCAGTCCCACCCACCGGCACCTTCACCCAGCGGGTCGATCCGCCGCATCCTGGAACACATGGAACAGTTCGCCAAGGAAACCCTACCCGTCAGCCTCGAGGAGGAGATGAGGCGCTCGTACCTCGACTACGCGATGAGCGTGATCGTGGGCCGCGCGCTTCCCGACGTGCGCGCGCGTGCTGTTCGCCATGCACGAGGCGAACAACGTGTGGAACCGCCCGTTCGTCAAGTGCGCCCGCATCGTCGGGGACGTCATGGGCAAGTTCCATCCGCACGGCGACAACGCGATCTACGACACGCTGGTGCGCATGGCGCAGGATTTCAGCCTGCGCTACACGCTGATCGACGGCCAGGGCAATTTCGGCTCGGTCGACGGCGACAACGCGGCGGCGATGCGCTACACCGAGTGCCGACTGGAGCGCATCGCCTCGGAGCTGATGGCCGACATCGACAAGGAGACCGTCGATTTCGTCCCCAACTACGACGGCAAGGAGCAGGAGCCTTCGGTGCTGCCTGCGCGCATCCCGAACCTGCTCATCAACGGCAGCTCCGGGATCGCGGTGGGCATGGCGACCAACATCCCGCCGCACAACCTGACCGAGACCATCGACGCGTGCCTC
>JALOOB010000495.1 GCA_025454635.1 Anaerolineae bacterium | reverse complement strand
CGAGCGCGACTATCGCGAGCTGCTGTCGACCGAGAACCTGCTTGACGACATCCTTGCGAGCATGAACGCGGGCGAGATGGCGCGGCGGCAGTTCCGCGAGATTGCGCGGGTGGCGGGGCTGGTGTTTCAGGGCTTTCCAGGACGACATCACCCCGCGCGGCACCTACAGGCGTCGAGCAGCCTGTTTTATGAAGTCTTCCAGAAGTATGACGAGGGCAACTTGCTTCTGGCGCAGGCGCAGCGCGAGGTGCTTGCGAAGCAGTTGGAGCACAGCCGGCTGACGCGCATCCTGCAGCGGCTCGGGGAGGGGGAGGTTGTGGTAAAGGACGTGGCGCGAGTGAGCCCGCTCGGCTTCCCCTTGCTTGTGGAGCGCATGGAGACGCAGCTCAGCTCGGAGTCGCTGCGGGACCGCATCGCGCGCATGACGGTGACGCTGGAGAAGTGGGCGGACGGGGCTTAGGACGGTTTGCTACAGAGGACACAGAGGTCCTCCGACTGCGACCCGACCCTGCGGGTCGGTCTCCGCTCAGGATGCTTGGACTACAGCGCGCGTGACGGAGGGTTGCCGCAGAGGTCGCAGAGATCACAGAGAGGTTAGGGGGTCCTCGGCGCACTCTGTGTCCTCTGTGTCCTCTGTGGCAAAATAGGGCTATGACCGACGCGGAGACTATGGTTGCGGGCGAGAGGGTGGCGCTGCTGCCGGAGCGCGCGTTATTCTGGCCGGGCGAGGGCGCGCTCGTGATTGCCGACCCGCACTTCGGCAAGGCCGCTGCCTTCCGCGCGCTGGGCGTGCCGGTGCCGGAGGAGACGACGCGCGACAACCTCGCGCGGCTGGACGCCGCGCTCGCGCGAACAAGCGCGCGGCGGCTGATCGTGCTGGGCGATTTTCTCCACTCAAAGCGCGGGCGCTCGGCGGAGGTGCTGGATGCGCTGGCGCGGTGGCGGGCGGCGCACGCGGCGCTGCCCATCCTGCTTGTGCGCGGCAACCACGACGACCGCGCAGGCGATCCGCCGGACGAGTGGGGGATCGAATGCCGGGAGGAGCCTGTGGAGTGCTTGCCGTTTGTGTGGCGGCACGAGCCGGCCGCGTCGGAGAGCGGGTATGTCCTCGCGGGGCACGTCCACCCCGCGGTCCACCTCCGCGGCGCGGGCGGGCTCAGCGCGACGCTCCCATGCTTCTACTTTGGGCGCGAGTACGGGCTGCTGCCCGCGTTTGGCAACTTCACAGGGACGGCGACCGTGCGGCCGCGGCCGGGCGAGCAAGTCTACGCGCTGGCGGACGGCGCAGTGCTGCGGAAGGCCTGAGCAGAACCGAATCATCCCTGCCGGCTAGCTCGCCCGGTCATGAATGGCCGGGCTACCGAGACAGCGCCCCATAAATGGGGCTTTATGAGCCGAATCCGGCGCAGTAGCGGGATGGATCCCGCGCCTACAGCTCCTTGAACGCATCGAACGCCGCGACGAAACACCCCTTGGGCGCGGAGACAAGCCCCGCGCCGACCATGCCGACGCCCGGCTCCCGGTGCGCGATGCCCGTGTTTAGCCGCGGAGTGATGCCGGTGCGGACGACCTTGCGGATGTCGATCCCCGCAGGTGTGCCGCGGAAGTTGAGGCCGGGGATGGTGAACGCGGAGTGCTCGCCCTGCGTGATCTCGTACATTTCCAGCGTGGCGTTGAGCGCGTCGGCGGGCGTGCCGCCGACGAACTTCACAATGGCGGGCGCGCTGGCGAGCGCGAACGCGCCGATGCCGCCCGTTTCCGTGATTGCGCTGTCGCCAATATCGGGGTTGGCGTCTGCGGCGGAGTAGCCGGGCAGCCACAGCCCCTCGACGAGCGGCGCGGGGGCGGTGAACCAGCGGTCGCCCAGGCCGCTGACCCGGATGCCCCAATCCGTGCCGTTGCGCGCCATCACGGTGACGAGCGAACAGCCGGGGATGTTCTCCGCGGGCATGAGCATCGCCTTCATGGCGGGCATGGAGAGGTTCAGGTAGAAGTGGTCGTTGCCGTCGATGAAGCGGAGGACCTCCGCGACGGTGTCCGCGTCCCCGACTGCGCGGACCAGCGCGGGCGCGATCTGGCGGATGAACAGGGACGTGCCGGCCTTGTTGCGGTTGTGGCACTCGTCGCCCATATGCAGGGCCTGGCTCGTCATGCTGCGGAGATCGACCGGGCCGTTTAGCTCGAGCGCGGCGGCAAGGGCAGGGTAGAGCGTCGTCTCCATCCACTTCAGCCGTTTGACCACCTCGGGGCCGTACGCCCCGTTCTGCGTGGCGTAGGCCAAATTGCCGAACGCCTCGTTCCTCACGATGAAGACCGGCATGGACGGGCTGATGATGCCCGCCATCGGGCCGACTGCGCCGTAATGATGGCAGGGCGCAAACTCGATCTCGCCGGACGCCGCGAGCCGGGCGGCCTCTTCGGGCGTCTCGGCAAGACCCTCGTAGATCAGCGCGCCAATGATTGCGCCGCGCGTTGGTCCGCACATGCGCTCCCACTCGATGGGTGGGCCGCTGTGCGTAATGAGCATGCGGCCGCGCGCGGGGGCAAAACCGGGGATGACGTCCTTCGCCAGCCCCATCCCGACGATGGCCGGGCGGCCGGCGACAATGCGCGCAAGCGCTTCGGCGTTCGCCGCGTCAACATCGACGCCACCGCGCGTGCGCGCGATGTCGGCGTACCCCTCCAATGGG
>JALOOB010000171.1 GCA_025454635.1 Anaerolineae bacterium | reverse complement strand
AGCACGCCCAGCGCCACGAACGCGGCGACTAGCGCGGTCACGGTGAGGACCGGCTTGACATCGGGATCGATCCGCGGGCGCGCGTCGCCGGCCGCGCCCCGGCCTTCTTTGAGAAAACCTAGCAGCGCGGCCAGCCCCATCATCATCAAGGGCGCCCACATTTGGCTCTGCCGCCTCTTACGACGACCCATCCTAGACCTTTCCAGTGCGGATTCTGCGCATTATTATCAATACGCAAAACGGCCCGCCTTTGATTCGCGTTATCCGATGCGGCGGTACGCGTCCGGCTCGCGTGGGCCCGCAGGGGTGTCCCAGTGGACCGTCGCATCGATGCCCATTTTTGCCGTCCGGCTCTTTTGGCCGGGCGCATGGTGCGCCGACGGGTCGAGCGAGCTAGACGGCTGATTATCCAGCACCACCAGCCCGCGGTCGGCCTGAAAACGCGTCGCCACGGCCCACTCCACGTCGTTCGGGTCGAACGGGTTGATGTCCTCGTCGACCACCCAGACGTGCTTCAAGCTGCCGTGCCCGCGAAACGCCGCCGCGATGGCCTGCTTGCCCGCGTCCGGCGCGTCCTTGCTGATTTGCACCACCGCGTGCAGCCACGAGGCGCCCCCGGGCGTGATGTTCACGTTCAGGCCGCGCGTCACCTTGTTGACCTCGGCCAGGATCGTCGGCTCTTTGGGCATCCCCATCAGGAGCTTGTGCTCCAGCCGGCCCGGCAGCAGCGCATGGTAAATGGCGTCCCGCCGGTGCGTGACCCGGTCGATCTCGATGACCGGCTGCTGGCGGATAAAGTCATACGTGCCGGTGAGATCCACGAACGGCCCTTCGTCGGTGAGCGTCTTGGTGATCCGCCCTTCCAGCGCGAACTCCGCGTCCGCCGGCACGCGAACGCCGTTCGCCAATTCCACCATCGGCGTGGGCGCAAGCGCCTGCGCAACCGCCATTTCATCTACGCCGGGCGCGGGCGCCATCGACGCGGCGAGCAGCACGTGGAGCGGCAGCCCGATGCAGATCGCGACCGGGATGCCGTCCGGCGAGTTCCGCCACGACGTCTCCGTCCCCCGCCGTTCGACGAGCCGCGCTGCGACCCGCCGCTTGTCCAGCCGCAGCAGCCGGTGATACGACGCGTTCCGCCCGGTCGCCGGGTCGTTGATGAATGCCACAGCCGACGACGCATACGCCCCGCCGTCCTCCGCATAGTGCGTCAGGAACGGGATCTGTTCGAGGTCGACCTCGGGCATCACGACCTCGCGGCACGGGCCGGACTCGACGACCGGCGGTTCCTGCGGCTGCGCGAGGGCCTCGGCCAGCCGGAAAATCACCTGCTCTGCGGGCACGCCGAGCGCAAGGCCGAAGTACCGGCGGTCCGAGCAGACGCCGGCGACCACCCGGAACGGGCTGCCCTTCACCCGGTCAAACAACATGGGCCGCCCGTCGTTCGCCAGCGCCAAGCGCGCGATTTCGAGGTACGGGTCGACTTCCGCCTCACACCGCAGAAGATAACCCGCCCCGTTCGCCGCGTTCATAAACTCGCGTAGATCCATACTTCCCGTTCATTCTGCATCTGATGGGCGTCGCAATCCTGACAGGTCTACCCTATGTCGGTGACAATCACCCGCCGCGCGCCCGCTGCGCTCAACGCGTTGGCCACTGTCGCCGCGGTCTCGCGCGTCACCAACGCGATCATGTTCCCCCCGCGGCCGCCGCCCGACAGCTTCGCGCCGCCCGCTCCCGCGGCGCGCGCCGCCTCAACCAATCGATCCAGTTCGGGGCTGGACACGCCCATCTCGCGCAGCAAGCCGTGATTCTGATTCATCAACGGCCCGAGTTCTCCCACCCTGCCAGCGGCGATGGCCTGCCGGGCGGATTCAACGATCTCCGCCACCGCATCAAACAGCGCCTCGTATCGCGCGGTCTCCCGCTGCCACCCGGCGCGCACGTCGCCGACCGCCACCTTCGTCGGGCTGGCAATCCCCGTATCGCCGATGGCCAGCATCAGGGGCGCGCCGATGGCGAACGGTTGCGGAGCCTCGCCGCGCTTGAAGTATACAGGCTGTCCGTATGCGATGACGGTATTGTCCACCCCGCTTGGCGTGCCATGGTGCAGCCGCTCGACTTCGTACACGAGAGCCGAAACGGTTTCGGCTGAAAATGGACGACCCGCCGCGGTCGCAATCGCGCGCGCAAGCGCCGCGGACACCGCCGCGCCGCTGCCCATGCCGCTCGCAATCGGAATGGTGGAACTGATGCCGACGCGCCAGTCCGGCTCGCTCATGCCCAGTTCCGCCAGCGCCAGCCGCGCTATTTCTGCGAGCGGATGCCCCGCGCACGCGAGCGTCACCCGCTCGCGGAGGTCCATCGCATCGAGGATGAGGCCGCTGCCGGGCTCTCCCGCCTCCACCACTGCGCTCGCGCAGACCTGCGCGACAGGCGCGGCAAGCGCCGGCCGTCCGTAGACGACCGCGTGCTCCCCGAACAGGATCACCTTCCCCGGCGCGCTTGCGACCGCGATTTCCATGCTCCCAGTATAACATAATGACAGACCAAATCGCCCCGGCGAAGGCGGGATTGCCGCGCGTCAGGCCCTGCGCAGTGCGCTCCACCCTATGCGCGCGTGCGGCCAGTGTGACAGCCGCGGGCGCGAGTGCTATAATCGCGCTTGTCACATTCCGCACGTGCCGTGCGACGCACTAACCCACCATCCACGGAGCGCTCATGGCTGAGATCGTCCGCATCGCGAATATCGCCGCCCACGTGGGCGAGCAGGTGACCCTCGAAGGCTGGCTCCAACTCAAGACCGGCAAAGGCAAGCTCCAGTTCCTGCGCGTCCGCGACGGGACCGGCTTCATCCAGGCCGTTATCTTCAAGCCGAATGTGTCCGAGGAAGTATTCGAGGCGGCGAAGCGGATGCCGCTGGAGTCGTCCTTGATCATCACCGGCAACGTCAAGGCCGACGAACGCGCGCCCGGCGTGCCCGGCGGCTTCGAATTGGACGTCACGGACCTCACCGTCGTGCAGGAGTCCGAGGAATACCCCATCGCGCCGAAGGAGCACGGCGTCGAGTTCCTGATGGACAATCGGCACCTATGGCTGCGCTCCAGCCGCCAGTGGGCTATCCTGCGCGTCCGCGCCCGCATCATCCGCGCCATGCGCGACTGGCTCGACGACAACGGTTTCATCCTCGTCGACACGCCCATCCTCACCCCATCCGCCGCCGAAGGCACGACCACCCTTTTCAAGACCGACTTCCACGGGGAGGACGCGTTCCTCGCGCAGACCGGCCAGCTCTACAACGAGGCCAACATCTTCGCGTTCGGCCGCGTCTATTGCTTCGGCCCGACGTTCCGTGCGGAGAAGAGCAAGACCCGCCGTCACCTCCAGGAATTCTGGATGGTCGAGCCGGAGATCGCCTATTGCAAGCTGGAGCAACTGCTCGAGATCGAGGAGCAGTATGTCAGCTACATCGTTCAGACCATCCTCAAGGAATGCGCGGCCGAACTGAAGCTGCTGGAGCGGGACACCACGCATCTGGAGCGCGTCGTCGCGCCGTTCTACCGCATCAGCTACGACGACGCAGTCCAAATGATCAACAAGGCGGCCGGGGAAGGCGTCACTGTCCCGCCGAACGACGACCCCTTGCCCCCTATCGAGTGGGGAGGGGACTTCGGCTCGCCGCACGAGACCTTTGTCGCCAGCCAGTTCGACAAGCCCGTATTCGTCCACCACTACCCCAGCGCCGTCAAGGCTTTCTACATGGAGCCGGAGCCGGGGCGGCACGAGGTGTGCCGTTCCGCGGACCTGCTCGCGCCGGAGGGGTACGGCGAAATCATCGGCGGGTCCGAGCGCATGAGCGACCCCGAGTTGTTGTTGGCCGCGATCGACCGGCACGGGCTGCCGCGCGAAGCGTATCAGTGGTACATCGACCTGCGCCGCTACGGCTCCGTGCCGCATAGCGGGTTCGGCCTCGGAGTGGAGCGCACGGTGGCGTGGATTTGCGGCCTCGACCACATCCGCGAAACCATCGCGTTCCCCCGCATGCTCGGTCGCCTGCGACCGTAACCGTAGCGCAAGTTGCTAACTTGCGGCGCTCAAACCGGCGCAAGTTAGCAACTTGCGCTACAGCCCTTTCTGCCCATGCCACAATATCTGCCCGGCTTCCTGATCGTCTTCGCCGTCGCCTTTCTGGTCGCGCTGAGTATTACCCCCATTGCGCGGCGCATCGGCAGCCGGCTCGACGTGCAGGACCGGCCCGACGGCCGGCGCCGGCACCGCGGAGTTATTCCCCGCACCGGCGGCGTCGCTATGTACGCCGGCTTCATGGCCGCGATCGTGGTGATGTTGCTCCTGCCGCCAAGCCTGGGAGGCCAGGCGCTCTTTCCGCCGCGGCTGGACCCGGGCGAAGCGACCCGGCTCGCCGGCCTTCTGATCGGCGTCACCGCCATCTTCGCCTTCGGCCTCGCCGACGACCGGTTCGATCTCACCGCGCGGCAGCAGTACGCCGGGCAGCTCATCTCCGCCCTCATCGCCATCGCCTTCACCATCTGGATTCAGAAAGTCAACAACCCGTTCACCAACGAACAGATCGTCTTCCCCTGGCCGGTCGTCGGCTTGTTCACGATCCTCTGGTTCACCGGCATGATGAACACGGTCAACTGGCTCGACGGCCTGGATGGGCTCGCGGCGGGCGTGTCATGTATCGTCGCTGCGTTTATCTGCATTCACATGCTCCGCGAGGGTCAACTGAGCGTGGCGCTGCTGCCGCTGGCGCTCGTCGGCGCGACGCTGGGTTTCCTGCCCTTCAACTTCAATCCTGCGAAAATCTTCATGGGGAGCGGCGGGTCATACTTCCTGGGGTGGACGGTCGCCGCGCTGGGGATTATCGGCGGCGCGAAGGTCGCCACTGTGCTGCTCGCGATGGGCCTGCCGATCCTCGACGTCGCGTGGCTCATCTACAGCCGCACGCGCCACCACGGGCGGCCCGGCATCCCAGGCCGCGATCACCTGCACCACCGCCTGCTCGACATTGGCTTCACGCAGCGGCAGATCGTCCTGGCCTACTACGCGTTCTGCGCGATCTTCGGCGCGCTCGCGCTGCTGCTGGAGAACCGCCTGTACAAGGTGATTGCCCTCGCGGTCCTCGGTGCAGCTGCGTTCGCCGTGCTGGTCTGGGCCGCGCGCCAGCCCGCAGGGAAGTACGTCAACGGAAGACCGGCCGGTCGCGACTCCGCATAAACAACAAACCTCCGAGGTGCGCGTCAGCTTCCCTGACGCCGTCAGCGCAACTGACGCGCACCTCGGAGGTTTTTAGGTGATGCCGGTCTGCAAAGCATCCTGAGCGGATGGGCGACCCGCGGGGTCGCACGCAGTCGAAGGATGCGGAGCGTAACGCAATCGAAGGGTGCGCTGTCTGCGCTTTTTACCGCACCGCCACCCGCTCGTTGACTTGCTCCTCGAACCCCAGCGCCTCACCCACAATGTACAGCGGCCGCCCCTTCACCTCGTCGTAGATGCGCCCCAGGTACTCGCCGATGATGCCGACCGAGATCAATTGCACGCCGCCCAGGAACAGCACCGCCACCAGCGTCGATGCCTGCCCCTCGAACGCGTGGCTGCCGGTCAGGCGCAGGATGATGGTGATGAGGATGCCGAGAACCGCCAGGGCCGCGGCGGCGAACCCGATATACGTCGCCAGTTGCAGCGGGAAATACGAGAACGACGTGATGCCGTCCAGCGCGAACTTGAGCATCTTCTTGAGCGGGTACTTCGTCTCCCCCGCAAAGCGCGCGGCGCGCTTGTAGTGGACGCCCGTCTGCTTGAAGCCCACCCACACCGACATCCCGCGCATGAAGCGGTGCTTCTCCCGCATGGTCCGCAGCGCCTGGACCACCCTGCGGTCCATCAGCCGGAAGTCGCCCGTGTCCATCGGAATGTTAATATCGGTGATCCGGTAGATGATGCGGTAGAAGGCTTTGGCCGTGAACTCCTTGAACCACGTCTCGCCCTCGCGCTCCGAGCGCACCGCGTAGATCACCTCGTACCCCTCGCGCCACTTGGCGAGCAGGTCGAGGATGACCTCCGGCGGGTCCTGCAAGTCCGCGTCGATGATGCAGACCGCCTCCCCTTGCGCGTAATCCGCGCCCGCGGTAATCGCCACCTGGTGGCCGAAGTTGCGCGCGAAGCTGACCACCTTCACGCGTTCGTCGGCTGCGTGCAGCTCGCGCATGATCTCCAGCGACCGGTCGCGGCTGCCATCGTTAATCAGCACTACGCGCAGCCGGCGGTACAGCTCATGCAGGATCGCTTCCTCGTTGAAGACCGGCGCCACCACGGACAGTGTGGGGCGGTGGGGGGGTGTGGTCATGCCTGCTCCTTAAATTCAACGCAGATGACGCAGATTTCGACGCAGATTATCCAGAAATCTTCGTAGAATCCCGCAGATCCACCCTATCTGCGTTCATCTGCGTTCTATTCCACCTTCACCACGCGAAAATCGTTTCCGCATCAGCGGGTCGTGCTGGAAGAAGAGGAGCGCTTCTTTCCGCCACGCCCAGTCGCGCAGCGAGCGCTTCGTTTCCATGCTCACGAGCGGCTCTACGTCGAACGCGGCGACCCACGCCAGCTTCTCGAACGTGATCGCCCAGGGCACGGCATCCGCCAGGAAGATCGCCGACTCACCTGCGCTCTCCACAATCACGGCCTGGTGCGCGCGGGTGTGACCGGGGGTGGTCAGCGTGCGCACCGTGTCCGTGATGTGCGTGTCGCCGTTCAGCACGTGGAGCACCGTGTCCTGGTTGCCGCGGCACAGGTTGCCCAGCGGCAGGAAGTTCTCCGGGAAATAGGCGTTGCGCGTGCGCTCGTTCGGATAGGTCGCGTCGGCCAGCTCCAGACGCTGCGCCATGTAGGTTGCGTTGGGGAACGCGGGCGCAATCGAACCATCCTCTGCGAGCTTGGTGTTGCCGCCGGCGTGGTCGCCGTGCAGGTGCGTATTCAGGACGATCGCCACATCCTCAGGCTTGTAGCCCAGGGTCGCTAGCTCGCCGCCCAGCCGGAACATGCCGTGGAGGTTCAGCGCCTCCTGCCGCCGCGGCGCGAGCTTGTCGCCGTAACCCGTGTCCACCAGGATCAGCCCCGCATCCGACTCGATGAGCAGACACCGCAATTGCATCGGGATGCGGTTCAGTTCGTCCGGCTGAATCACCTTCTCCCAGAGCGTCTTCGGCACCACGCCGAAGTTCGTCCCCCCGTCGGTCCAGAAAACCCCGTCGCTGACCAGATGAACCTTGACCCGCCCAACCCGGTGCGTACACGCCGCCATACCCTGCTCCTGCTCGCGAATCCAACTCTGCTACTTAAAGACTCCGAAAGGCGGGAGGAAGTTACAAGGAGCTACGTTTGCTGCGCCTGACGCCTGCCGCGGCGCTCCAGCAACTCCACCGCGCGCTTCGCCCGGTCGCTCACCGTGCCGCGGATCAACCGGCTCTTGTCTCCTGTCAGCGCGCGCAGCGGCTCATGCGCCTCCTCGTTGCCGACCTGGCCCAGCGCGGAGGCGGCATACGCCCGCACCTGCGGATCGGGGTCGCTCAGCGCCTCGAGCAGTGGGGCCTGCGCGTCGGGGTGCGGGATGTGCGAGAGCGCCGCGGCCAGCGCGCGCCGGACCAGCACGTCCTGTCCCGGCTGCACGAGCGCCGCAGCCAGCGGGCATGCTGCGAGCGTGTTGCCGATCTGCCCGAGCGCGCGCGCCGCGGCCCGCACGACCTCCGGCTCGCCGTCCTCGATCAGCGGCAGCAGATCCTCTGCGGTGGTCGGGTCCGCGATCTGGCCGAGCGCGGCGGCAATCGCCGCTCGCACCGTTGGGTCGCCATCGGAGATGTGCCTGCGGAGCGCAAGCACCGCGGACTCCCCGCCCAGCTTGCCGAGCGCCTCGGCCGCGCCCGCGCGGCGCACCGGGTCGCCATCGCCCAACGCGCGTTCGAGCGCCGCATGCGCGCGGCCCGGCTCCTGCGCGGCAAGCGCCTCGGCCGCGTGCCAGCGCACAAACTGCTCTTCGTCGGCCAGCGCCTGCACGAGCGCGGCGATGGCTTCGGGGCTGCCGAGCGGGTTGCGGCGCAGCGCGGCCGCGGCCCGCCACCGGCGCACCGGCTCTTCCGCTGCCAGCTCCGCGATGTAGATCGGCTCGCGCTCGCCGGATCGCTCGCGCCACGCGCGCGCGTTATTTGCCAGGTCCGCGACGGCATCGCGCGCGCGTTCTGCCGCGCGGCGGGCCGATTCGAGGAAGGTGGATTCAGGAGTCATGCGTTTTTCGCTTATCGGAACGTGATTGTCGTCTGGCAGGGGGCCGGGAAGTTGCCGCTCTGGTCCACTGCGACGACGCGGATGCTGTACGTGCCGGGCGGCAGGACGTTAAGCGTCCCCAGCCGGCCGTTCACCACCGGCGCGTCCCCACCGCCGAAATACGACCACACTGCGGGATTCTCCCCCGCGCCGTATTCGAGCTTGTAAAACTGGAAGTTGTCGACGTTGGCCGTGCCAAAGATCGCCACCGCCCCCGACGCGACCTGGCCGATGCCCGGTTCGGAGATAACAGCATTTGCGGTGGGGCAGCGCGGTCGCTGGACCTGCGGCGCGGGCGGGGGCGGGGCGGTCGGCGTGGCGGCTCCGGGCGTATTGGTGGGCCGCCGGGTGGGCCGCGCCGGTCTTGGCGTCTCGGTTGGCGTCGGCGAAAGGTCCGGCTCAGGCAGGGTCGGCGTGGGGGTCGGCGTGCCCGCAGCCGCAACCGCAAACGCGGGGGTGGCCGTGGGCTGATCGGCTGCGAGCTGCGGCTCGACGGCCCTGAAGACCACCGTGCTGAGCGCGTACACCACGCCCATCACGACGATGATGCCGAACGCCGCGCCCCATGCGCCGAACACCCGGTTGAGCGCCTGCTCGCGCTCCAGGGCGAACACGGCGTAACGCCGGTCTCGCCGCGCCACCAGCACGACGCGCAAATACCACAGCGCGGCGATGGCGCACGCGCCGTATATCCAGGGAGAAAATTCCCGTATGAGATCGATGACGACAGCCATGCGTGCCGCTAGTTCGGCAACCTCTCCAACACCCCGCGGATCAAGTCCATGAGCTTCGGGGTCATTTCGCGCCCGGCCGCCAGCACCTCTTCGTGATTGGCCGATTCTTCCGCGTCGGGATCGTCGATCGTCGCGTTGCTGATCCCGCTGATGCCGAGCACGCGCAGCCCCATGTGCCGCGCGACGATCACCTCCGGCACCGTGCTCATCCCGCACGCGTCCGCGCCGGCCATGCGCAGGAAGCGGATTTCCGCCGGCGTCTCGAACGTCGGCCCGCCCAGCCCCGCATACACGCCCTGCTTCAGATCGATGCCACGCTCGCGCGCGACCTCAAGCGTCAGCCTGCGCAGCTGCTTGTCGTACGCATTGTTCATCGCGGGAAACCGCGGGCCGAGCGTCTCGTCGTTCGGCCCCCACAGCGGATTCCCGCCGACCATCGTCATGAAACCGATGTGGTCGACAATCAGCATCAGGTCGCCCGCGCGAAACGACGGGTTGACGCCCCCCGCCGCGTTGGTGACGATGAGCGTGCGCACGCCGAGCTCCGCCATGACGCGCACAGGCAGAGTGACGCGCTGCATCGAATGCCCTTCATAGGCATGCACGCGCCCCTGCATGATGACTACTTCTTGCCCCGAGATGTTCCCGAAAACCAGCTTGCCCTGATGCCCTTGCACCGTGGTGCCGACAAAGCCGGGGATCTGATCGAAGGCGAGGCGGTCCGCGTCCGTCATCTCGTCGGCAAGCGCGTTCAGCCCGGAGCCGAGGATCAGCCCGACCGTCGGGCGGCGCTCGGTGCGCGCCCGGATGAACTGCGCGATTTCGCCGTATTGCTGCCGCGTGAACACTTCGTGGTCCATTGAGTTCTTCGCTCCCTCATAAGAAGCCCGATTTCGAGCGAACTGGGCTTCGCCCTGCGATGGCTAAGCGTGCGGGTGCGCCGAGTCGTACACCTCGCGCAGCCGCTCGCGGGTGAGGTGGGTGTAAACCTGGGTGGTGGAAATGTTGGCGTGGCCCAGCAGCTTCTGCACTTCGCGCAGGCCGGCCCCGCCGTTCAGCATATGGGTGGCAAAGGAGTGCCGCAAGGTGTGGGGGGTCACCCGGTCTTCAAGGCCCAACTGTTTCGCATACGCCTTGATGATCAACCACAGCCCCTGCCGCGTCAGCTTCTCGCCGCGCGGGTTCAGAAACAGCGTCCGCTCTTCGGTGTGCGAGCCGCACAGCGCGGGCCGGCCCTTTTCGAGATACGCAGCCAACGCGTGGCACGCCTCGGCATACAAGGGCATGACGCGCTCCTTGTTGCCCTTGCCCACGCAGCGCACCGTCCCCGCCGCCAGGTCGACGTCGTCGAGCGTCAGCCCCGCGACCTCGGACACGCGCATCCCGGTCGCATACAGCACTTCGAGCAGGGCTGTGTCGCGCAACGCCTTCGGGGAACCGTTCCCCTGCGCGGGGAGCGCCAGCAGCCTTTCGACCTCGTCCGGGGTCAGCGTCGTCGGCAGTTGCTTCTTGACCTTAGGCGAGTCCAACTCCTCCGCCGGATTTTCCTCGACCGCGCCGGTTCGCACGAGAAAGCCGCAGAATGACTTCATTGCCGCAACCTTGCGGGCCACCGTCGCCGAGGCGTACTCGCGCTCCTTCAGCCACAAAATGTAATTGATGAGGTCATCCCGTTCCAGGTCGCTCCACACGTCGTCCGCCAGCTTGGGCTCCCGCCCTCCCTGATCCGACATCATAAACTCATGAAACTGGTTGAGGTCGTTCCGATAAGCGGCGACCGTGTTGTCGGAACTCCCCTTCTCGGCCGAGAGGTGGTTGAGGAATTCCTGGATGTTGGCATCCATAGGCGGCGGTCTCCCCTGCGACCCGGGACATCGGGGCGCTGTATGAGTTGGTTACGCCGGGGATTATAGCGCAGACTTTCCATAACCGGAAAACGAGGGGAGGCCGCCGTGCGAGGATTGGGCCGATCGAGGATTGAAAATTAAAGATCGCCGCCATCTTCAATCTTCAATTTTCAATCTTCAATCCTTCCCGAAACACTCTACCGGTCGAAGTAGATGCTCTTCCCCGTGGCGGAGATAGGGATGCCCATAACGAAATCCGCGTCAATCAGCCCCATCTCGCGCGCGACCGCGCCTGCGCGATACATGATGCGGCTGTCCGCGTTCAGCAGCCCGGCCATCTTCGCAGCCGAGCCGAGCGCAATGCCCATGTCGAGCAGACGGTACGCGCAGTTGGGGCCGCGGAACTCGCCCTCCACCGTGTTGACCGGCAGCAGCTCGCAAATCTCCACCCCGCACGCGCCGCAGTTCAACCCCGCCGTGCTCGCCTCCTTGATGCCGATCAGCAGCAGCGAGTCCGAGTTGGCGACGTTGCGCCCGTCTCGGTCGAAGTTCCGCTTGCCGGTCCGCGCGCCGAACTCGGCCATCTTCTCTGCCAGCGTTTGCAGGTCCGGGCCGTCGACGATCCGCATGACCAGGCAGTCCTCGCCCTTCGTCTTCGGCGCGGTTCGCGCCGCGACCGCCATCAACTCCGCGACAATGCGCAATTCTCCCATGATTCCTCCTTGCTTATTGCCGAACAGGACGCAGATCAACGCAGATGGGGAAAGATGCGCAGAATCCTCCGGATCCACCCCATCTGCGTCCTATTCACCCACAGCGAACAGAAAACCGTCGCCGGTCGCGACATACAACCTGCCCGGTGTCAGCGCGGCCCCGGCGAACGATGTCGTCTCGCCGGATTCCTTCTCGAACAGCACGCGCCACGCCGGTTTCGCGTTGTCACCCGCCCGCACGCCGATGCACTCGACAAAACCCTCGCGCGCATCGCCGCAGACATAGGCCATGCCGGTCGCGTCGCTCGCCGCGTACTTAGGGTTGCGCATCGGATAGTGCAGATTGGCAAGCAGCATGTCGCCCGGACCCAGGAGCACGGTTCGCAGGTCGTCGTACAGGCTCCCGTAGAGCAACACCGCGGTCCCGTCGAGCATCACGCCGCTGTCGAAGGGCTGGTACACCGTGCCGGTCTGCCAGCGCCACGTTGTGCCGCTCAACTGCCGGGGGCCCTCCGCGGTCTCGTCCCACTGGATCACGTTGTGCTCCGACCGGATGTAGCGTCTGCCGTCGCCGCCGGTCATGTAGATCGCGTTGATGCCCGCCTTGCCCGCCGGCACCACGGCCGAGAAGTCGACCAGCTTGCCCGTCTCCGTGTCGATCACCGCGTCCTGCACCGTGACGACCTTGCCGTCCTTATCGAGCCGGGGCGTCACGTCGCCCGTGCCCGGCAGCTTCGCGCTCGACCACTTGACCGTGCCGTCCGGGTTCACCGCCTGGAGCCGGTCGACCGCGGAGTAATAGATGACCCCGTCCGGCCCGACCACAGGGCCCGAACTCGCGCGGCGGCCGTTGCCGCTCTCCGCGCGCCACAGGTATCCGCCGTCGAGTGTGTACGCCGAGACGCCGCCGGGCTGATCGGTGATGTAGATTGCGCCGAGGCCGCCGTTCGCATCCGTAGGGCCGAGCGCCGGCGCACCCACCGGCTCCGCGGGCAGTTCTGACGCCCACAGCGCCTCGCCCTCCGACGACACCGCATAAAGGAGGCCCTTTTTCGCCGTCACGTACACGTTGCCCTGCGCATCGACCACCGGCCCGCCCGAGAAGCCGCTTTCGTCGTTGAGCGTCCAAAGGATGGTGGCGGGAATCTCCGACGCGCCGGGGACCGCCGCGGTGCCGTACGGGTCGCGACGCTCTGCCCCCCATAGGTGCCCGCCCACCACCGGCATCCCGGTGGCCGCAGTTACCGGGCCGGATGCCACCGTCGTCGGCTGCCAGGGTTTCCACACCAGCACGATGAGGCCGACCAGCGCGGCCGCGGCCAGCGTGCCCAGCGCCCGGCGCTTGCGCGTGTTCTGCGCGTCGGGCACGAGCAGCGTCTCCGAGAGCCACGCGCCCGCGCGCGCGAACGCGCCGGAGAAGCCCGTTCGCGTGCCCAGCGCGCCGATGCTCAGCCGCCGGCGCAGCCCTTCGCCCACCAGGTTGAACCCCAGGATCGCCATGAAGATGATGGTGCCGGTGATGACCGTCGCCCAGGGCTTAAAGATCAGCCACGATGCCGAGAGCATCTGCCCCAATTCCGGCATCCCCGAGATGGCGCGCTGGCTGAAATCGGTAATCTCAATGTAGAACGCGCCGCCGAGGTAGTAGCCAAGGAAGCCCAGCACCGCAATCGCCATGAGCGTCGCGCCGGCCTCGAAGGCGAGCAGCATCGCCAGCGTCGGCGTCACGTGGCGGAGGATGTGCCGGACGACGTTCTCCCCGCCGGTGCCGCCCATCGCCCGCGCCGCCTCGACAAACGGGCGCGTCTTGAGCGCGCGTGTCTGTTCGCTGACCACGCGCGCGGTGTCGGCCCAACCTGTCGCGCACAGGCCAATCAGGAACGCGATCAGCCCTTTCTGGATGCCGATTGCGGTGATCACGCCAAGCGAAACGATCACCGTCGGCACGACGAGCGCGGCCGAAATGATCACTTCGAGACCTCGGCCGATGCGCGAGCGCGACCAGCCCGCCGCCATGCCGATGATCGCGCCGATAACGAGCCGGATCAGCGCGGCGAGCGTGAGCAGGATCATCGTCGGTCGCACGCCGTGAAGCAGCCGGCTGAGCAGGTCGCGCCCCTGCGGTAGACCCACTCGCCGTTCACCTGCACCCCGGCGTTCGTCTTCAGCGGATCGGCCACGGCGAGGCCAGGCCCGAAGATGGCGACAAACGCGACGACGCTGAGCAGCGCCAGCCCGAGGATGAGCGGAGGGTTACGCTTCATTGCCCACCTCCGCCGTATGCAGCTCGACCCGCAGCGACGGGTCCGCCACCCGCGCGATCAGCCCGGACGCGAGATCGCCAATGAGGAACAGCGCCGCAAAGATCGCCAGCACCGCGCCCAGCAGCGGCGGATGCAGGAACATTGGCGAGTCGAACGCCACGCCCATCGGCGCGATCAGGATCAGCGCGAGCAGCCGCCCCAGCCCCGGCCAGCCGAAGATCCACTCAACGATGATGAGTTCGCCGACCGTGAGGCGGAGCGCGGCGAACACCGCAATGGCGAGCGGCGCGATGATGTTGCGCAGCGCGTGTTTGCGGCGAATGACTTTCCACGGGTTGCCCACGCTGCGCGCCGTGACGATGTGCTGCTTGTCCAGCTCCGCGGCCATCAGCGCAGCCGTGACCTGCGCGATCTGCGCGGTGGGCCGCGCGGCGAGCACGAGCGTCGGCAGGATCAGATGGGCATCAAACCCCGGCCCCTGCACCGGCATCTCCCAGCCGGATGGGCCGTAGATGTTGAACCAGAGCACGGCCATGATGAGCAGGCTGCCGATGTAGAAGCCGGGCATCGCCAGGCCCGCGGTGGTCAGGGCGGTGAGCCAAGGGGCGATGCGGCCCCCGCTGGAACGGACGGCTCTGATTCCTAGCGGCACGCCGACGAGGAGCGCGATCAGCAGCGCCAGCGCCAGGAGGACGAAAGAGGCCAACGCGGCCGATGACACCACCGCGAGCACGGGCGCGCCCGCAGGTGGGATTGTCCCGAAATTGCCCTGCAAGACCCCCCGCCAATAATCCGCATAGGTCTGGACTAACGGGTCGGGAACCAGGGTCGAGGCGAACATCGGGTTGTTGGCCAGTTGGATCGGCAGCACCAGGTGCGCGTAGGCGAAGCCGGCGAAATGCGCCAGCAGCATCCCGATGGGGATCACTGCCAGCCGTCGGAGGAGATAGCGGTTCACCTTGGCAACTCGCGGTTTTGGATTTGCGCTCCCGGACCGGTGTTATTCTTTGCCACAGAGGTCACAGAGGCAACAGAGACCTCTCTGCGTTCTCGGCGATCTCTGTGGCTAATCTTCATCTTCCTGCGCAGCGCGCCACAGGGCCGGCCGTAGTCGAAGGATGCTCTAACTGCCCTCTCTGCGATCTCTGCGCTCTCTGTGGCTAATCTTCATCTTCCCCGCGCAGCGCGCGCCACGCGGGCAGTTCGTCGCGGCGCTCCCACCACAGCGGCGTATCGCTCCAGCGGTAGCGGTGGTAGTCCGGCCCATCCTCTTCCGGCGCGGCCTCTGCGCCGGGCGGCCGCATCCGGTTGGCCAGGTAAGCCGCAACCGGAAAGTCGCCGCGGAAGTCCAGCAAGCCCCGCCACAGCGGCTCCGCGTCATACCGCACTGCCCGCGCCGTCACCTGCCAGCCCGTCCGGTGCCCCCAGTCGAGCAGCGCATACTCCGCCCGCCCGACCTCTTTCCCGCGGCCGCGGCCGTAGCTCAGGCTGCCCGGGCTGACGATCAGCGTCTCGCCGCCATCCGCCCGCCGCACGGTTCGCTGCACCGCGGCGTGCGTGTGCCCGCAGATAACCACGTCCGCGTCCACTCCGCCGAGCAGTTCCAGCGCCCGCGCGTCCGTCTGAGTCCAGGGCGGACGCTCTTCCCCCGGCCGCGCCAGGAAAGGGAGAAACGGATTGCCGGGCACGCCGTGGACGATCAGAAGGTCGTCCAGCCGCCCTGCGCTGAAACTGACATACTCCGGCAGCCGCGCCAGCCAACGCAGCCGCTCCGCCCCGAGCCGTTCGCGCTCCCACCGGATCAGCTCGATCATGCGCGGCTCTTCCCAGAAGTCGGGCCAGAGCTCCGTCCCCCACAGCGTGACGTATAGCTCCGCGTTCCCCAGCACGCGCTGGCACGGCAGGCCTGCGAGCAAGTCGACGACCTCGACGCTCCACGGCAGCTTGTAGATCAGGTCGCCGGAAACGACGAGCGCGTCCGGCGACTGCGCGCGCAGGTCCGCCAGCGTCGCCTGCAACCCGAACAGGTTGCCGTGAACATCTCCGATGACCGCAACGCGCATCGCCTAAAACGCCAGACTCCCTTGTCCGCTCTCCATCGCCAGCAGGCGCACCTTCATGTCGAGCCCGCCCGCGTA
>JALOOB010000494.1 GCA_025454635.1 Anaerolineae bacterium | reverse complement strand
AGAAGGTCGCGGTGCCCGCAGCTGTTGGACTTTCAAGCTTTGAAAAAGCCGAACTTTCCAAATCCGACCGGCCGGAGCTGGCGTCCGCGCGCATCATCATTTCTGGTGGTCGCGGCATCGGCAATGCCGAGAACTTCACGCCGTCGGCATCTCGGGTGCCATTCAGCACCTCGCCGGCATGAAAGACTCGAAGGTCATCGTCGCCATCAACAAGGATGGCGAGGCTCCGATCTTCCAAGTGGCCGACTACGGGCTCGTCGCCGACTTGTTCCAGGCTCTCCCGGAACTGGCGAACGAGCTCGCGAAAGCCGGCGGCTGAGGCACATTGGAATGGGCCGGTGCGCCGGCCAGGGAAGGACGCCGCCATGGATGCCGCTGTCAAACCATCCGAGAGGGCGAAAACCGCTGTGCAACCAGTGACTGACATCAAGAAGGTCGGAGTGATCGGTGCCGGCCAGATGGGTTCGGGCATCGCTCATGTCGTGGCACTCGGCGGGTTCGAAGTACTCGTCAACGATGTGAAGCCCGAGGCGATAGACCGGGCGCTCGGCAGCATTGAAAAGAGTATGGAGCGGCAGGTCGGCAAGGGCATCATCAAGCCGGACGACATGGCCGCTGCTCTGAAGCGGATCAAGCCCGCGACGAGCATCGATCAGCTCGCGCAATGCGATCTCGTCATCGAGGCCGCCACGGAAGATGAGAGCATCAAGCGCAAGATCTTCGCCGAGCTGTGTCCGCGACTGAAACCCGGTGCGCTGATGGCGACGAACACGTCATCGATCTCGATCACGCGGCTGGCCGCAACGACCGACCGGCCCGAACTCTTCATCGGGATGCACTTCATGAATCCCGTGCCGCGCATGGAGCTTGTCGAGCTCATTCGCGGGATTGCCACGGAAGACGATGTTTTCTCGACTGCGCGCGTGTTCGTTGAAAGCCTCGGCAAAAAGACGACGGTGTCGGAGGACTTTCCGGCCTTCATCGTCAATCGCATTCTGCTGCCGATGATCAACGAAGCGATTTATACGCTTTACGAGGGCGTCGGTACGGTCGAGGGAATCGACAAGGCAATGAAGCTGGGGGCGCATCATCCGATGGGGCCTCTCGAGCTTGCCGATTTCATCGGTCTCGACACCTGCCTGTCGGTGATGCAGGTCCTATATGAAGGCCTGGCGGATTCGAAATATCGTCCCTGCCCGTTGCTTGTGAAGTATGTCGAGGCCGGTTGGCTCGGCCGCAAGACCAACCGTGGGTTCTACGATTATCGCGGCGAGAAGCCGGTTCCCACGCGCTAATTCAAAGGCAACAGCCGGGGGCTATGATGGCCGCAGTGCCGCGCGTTGCGATCGTGACAGGGGCAGGCAGTGGTATCGGGAGGGCGGTCTCAATCAGGCTCGCCCAAGGCGGCTATCAGGTCGTGCTCTCCGGCCGCCGCAAGGCCGAGCTTCAAAACACCGCCGTCGAATGTCCTGAAAACTCGACCCTGGTCATCGCGACGGACGTCACCGATCCGGTTTCCGTCCGCGCCCTCTTCTCGCGAACCGTGGACGCTTTTGGGCGTCTGGATGTCCTTTTCAACAACGCCGGGATGTTCGCGCCGCCCCTGGCGCTCGAGGACCTGTCCTACGAGCAGTGGAAGGCGGTGGTGGATGTCAATCTGAACGGCGCGTTTCTCTGCGCTCAGGCAGCTGTTCGAGCGATGAAAGCCCAGGTTCCCCAGGGCGGCCGCATCATCAACAACGGCTCTATTTCGGCCAAGGTGCCGAGGCCCAATGCCGCTCCCTATACGGCAACCAAGCACGCGGTTTCCGGGCTCACCAAGTCGATCGCGCTCGAAGGGCGGGTGCACAACATCGCCTGTTCGCAGATCGATATCGGGAATGCGGCCACCGAATTGTCCGCTCCCATGGCCGCCGGCATCCGTCAGGCCGATGGATCGGTCCGCCAAGAACCCGTCATGGATGTGTCCCATGTGGCGGACGCCGTCCTCTACATGGCCAATCTCCCGCTCGATGCGAACGTTCTGTTCATGACGCTCAAGGCCACGGCAATGCCCTACGAAGGCCGCGGCTGAGACTTGCCCGCTACTGTCACGGCGAGCGAAGGCTGCTATAGGTGTCCGCGCCAACAGGCGACGACGGGCGGTCTCAGGGGAATCCACGATGTCTCGTGCGCTCTATGCATTTGACAATAATAGAATAACTCGATTTCTGGCAGCGCTGGTCCTGGCGGCCGGTCTCGGATTTGGCGGGTTTGCCCTGACGGGGGCCGCCGTGGCGGAACCGGCGGATCTTGATGGCGCCTGGAGTGGCGGCGGCTCCGTCAAGTTCCCATCGGGTGCGAAAGAGGCTGCGCGGTGCCGCGCGAACTTCAAGCGGCGCGGTGCGGAGAGCTATCTCGTCAGTGCGCGCTGTGCGAGCGCCTCGGGCAAGGTGGAGCAGTCCGCGCTGCTGACTCGCGTCAGCGGCAACCAGTACAGCGGCAGTTTCTTCAACGAAGAATACAAGGTGGATGGCACGATCACTGTGACGGTCTCCGGCAATTC
>JALOOB010000493.1 GCA_025454635.1 Anaerolineae bacterium | reverse complement strand
CGCCGAGCATGTTCTGCCCGAAGTAGTTCTGCGCGGTCATGACCCGGTCGTACATCAGCGTGTCATCATACTTGATGATGCTGATGACATGCGCGTCGACCAACTCGACCACTTTCTTCGGCGGCAAGCCGGCAACGTAACCCTCGCGCAGGCTGCGGCCACCCTCCATGATGATGAAGTCCCGGCCTTCCGACATCTTCGCGAAGGCTTCCATGAGCTTCGGCTGGTAGTCTGTCTCAGGTCCGCGGAGCTGCTGCTCCAGCTTGGCCGGCGTGAGCGCCACCGGTGAGATCAACTCCGTCGGCTCGGACATGCCATACACCTGCTTGGCGAAGAAGACGTCCTCGTCATACGGCACGCCCTCGCGGACGGGCACGTTGACGTTCACCGGCTTCATGTAACCAGCCTTGAGCCCGTCCTTGCGGAACCGCAGGCCAAGCCCGACGCAGAGGGCCGACTTGCCCGAGAAGGTTTCGGCAGAGGTGATGTAGAGAGTCTTCATATGATTAAGCGCTCCTGATAGTAGACTACTTCAACGCGAGCCGCATGTCAATGCCCAAAACGCCGCGGCCCTGCTCGAACACCATCAGCGGATTAATGTCGAGCTCGACGATTTCGGGGAAGTCGGTTACCAGTTGGGAGACCCGCAGCAGCGTGTCCACGATGGCGTCGCGGTCAGATGGCTTCTCGCCGCGGACCCCGCGCAGCAGCTTGTAGGCCCGGATCTCGTCCATCATTTCGCGCGCCTGCCGGCGATCCATCGGGGCGATGCGGAAGGTCACGTCCTTCAGCGCCTCAACGTAGATGCCGCCCAGGCCGAACATGATCAGCGGACCGAATTGCGGGTCGCGGTTGACGCCGATGATGATCTCGCCTTCGCGCGGTAGATCAGCAGATCGAACGCGTCGCGCACCTCGGAGGCCGAGCCGATGTTCAGCTTGATGCCGCCGATGTCCGACTTGTGCAGGATGTCAGGCGACGCGATCTTCATCACGACGGGATAGCCGATCTCCTCGGCCATCCGGACGGCCTCGTCCGGGGTTGCGGCCACGCCCGACTTGGGCAGCGGCACGCCGTAGGCTTCGAGCACGTCGCGCGCTTCGGCATCACCCATCGTCACGCGGCCTTCTGCGCGCGTCTTGGCGATAAGCTCCGCCACCTTCTTCTTGTCCACGTCGAACGTCTCGACGTTGAGCGCGGGCGTGTTCAGCCATGTGCGATAGTCGCGCATGGCCGCGATTGCCTTGACCGCGCGCTCCGGCACCTGGTAGTTCGGCACGCTGTGGCCGCGCATCACGTCGACGCCGGGGGCGATGGCCTGGTCGCCCATGAACGCGCCGAAGACCGGCTTGCCGTACTTCTTCGAGATCGTGCCGAGTGCCTCGGCGGTCTCGGGGATTTGCGTCATGGTCTGGGGCGTCAGCACCACCATCAGGGCGTCCACGTTCGGGTCCGCCAGCACGGCGTCGATCGCCATGGCGTAGCGGTCCGCGTACGCGTCGCCGAGCACGTCGACCGGATTGGCGACGCTCGCCGCGGGCGGGAGCTTCGCTTGGAGCGCCTGCTTGGTCTCGTTCGTCAGCTGCGCCAGCTTCAGCCCGGCGTGCTCGATCGCATCGGAGGCCATGATGCCGGGGCCGCCGGCGTTGGTGATCACGCCGATGTTATCGCCGTTGAGCAGCGGCTGGCGCGCAAAGGCCTGGGCAATGTCGAAGAGATCCTGCACCGAGCCGGCGCGAATGATGCCCGACTGCTTGAATGCGGCGTCGTAGGCTGCCTCGGAGCCGGCGAGCGTGCCGGTGTGCGAGGAGACGGCCTTCGAGCCGGCGCTCGTCGTGCCGGACTTGATCGCGATGATCGGCTTGTTGCGCGTCACTTCGCTGGCGGTCTTGATGAACTCAGGACCGTTGGTGATGCCTTCGAGGTATGCCATGATCGCGCGGGTCTCGGGGTCTTCGGCCCATGCGGTGATCAGGTCAAGCTCGTTGATGTCGGCCTTGTTGCCGATGCTGTAGAAGCGGGAGAAGCCGATGCCCTGGCCGAGCGCGAGGTCAAGGATGGAGGTGCAGAGCGCGCCCGACTGCGACATGAAGGCGATCTTGCCCCGGCGCGGCATTCCCGCGGCGAAGGAGGCGTTCAGCTTGGCGACGGTGTCGATGATGCCGAGCACGTTCGGGCCAATCAGCCGCATCCCATACTTGTGAGCGATGTCGATAACCTGCTGCTCCAGCGCCTTGCCCGTCGGCCCGACTTCGCGGAAGCCGGCGGTGATGATGACCGCGCCCTTCAACCCGCGCTGCCCGCATTGCTCCAACACGCCAGGAACGGCCTTGTTCGGCACCAGGACGACCGCCAGGTCGACCGGGTCGGGGCATTCGAGGACGGAAGGGTAGGCCTTTTTGCCCAGGATTTCGTCCGCCGTGGGATTGACGGGGTAGACGCCGCCTTCGTAGCCGTACTGAATGACGTTGTTGAGGACTTGGTACCCCAGTTTGGCGGGGTCCGTGGACGCGCCGATGACGGCGACGCCCCGGGGTTCGGTTAGCATCTCGAGCATGCGCAACATCCCTTCAAATGATTGCGACGGCCGCGGGGATAGTGCGGTCATCGGCATGTTTACCACGCGTGCGACGGCCTGCGCCGGTCGCGTTTAAGCGGGCGCAGGCCACTCGCGTATTATTGCACGAGAGGGCTGCATGGTAAATGACGTCCGTCATCTTCGCAGCGGCGCGGCAGGGAGCCGGCGCGAACTGTGGCTTGATTCGCTCCTCGGAATTGCGTACAATCAGCGCAAAGGAGAAACGCGTCATGATCTACATGGACCATTCGGCCACGACGCCCGTCGATCCGCGAGTCGTCGAGGCAATGGCCCCTTACTGGACCGAGTTCTTCGGCAACCCGTCGAGCGTGTACGGCCTGGGTCGGCGCTCCGCGGCGGCGATGGAAGACGCGCGGCGCAAGGTCGCCGGCGCGCTGAATTGTCAGCCCGCCGAGGTGGTCTTCACCAGTTGCGGGACGGAAAGCGACAACCTGGCGATTCGCGGGGTCGCGCTGGCGGCGGCCGCGAAGGGCAGGGCCTGGTCGATCCCAGCGCAGTCGAGGCGGCGATCCGCGCGGACACCGCGCTGATCAGCGTCATGCTCGCCAACAACGAGGTCGGCACGGTGGAGCCCGTTGCGGAGATCGGCGCGATTGCGCGGCGCCACGGCGTGCCGTTCCACACGGACGCGGTCCAGGGCGCGGCCAGTCTGCCGCTGGATGTCGAGGCGCTCAACGTCGACCTGCTCGCCCTGTCGGCGCACAAGTTTCACGGGCCGAAGGGCGTCGGCCTGCTCTACGTCCGCAAGGGCGTGCGGCTGGGTCCCGTGCAGACGGGCGGCAGCCAGGAGAAGGGCCGCCGCTCCGGCACGGAAAACATCCCGTATATCGTCGGCATGGCGCGGGCGCTGGAACTGGCGAGCGCGGGCCGCGAGGCTGAATCGGCGCGGCTGCTCGCCCTGCGCGAGCGGCTGCTCGACGGCCTGCTCGAACGCATCCCCGACGTCGAACTGACGGGACACCGGCATGAGCGGCTGCCCGGGCACCTGAGCCTGATCATCCGCGGGCTGGAGGCGCAGAACCTTCTGATTGCGCTGGACCTTGCGGGCATCGCCGCGTCGTCAGGGTCGGCCTGCGCCAGCGGCGCGCCCACCCCCAGCGGCGTACTGCGCGCGATGGGCTATGCGCCCGACGAGGCGCTCGGCGCGCTGCGTCTGACCCTCGGCCGGCTGACCACCGAGACGGACGTCGACGTGGTGCTCGACAAGTTGCCCGACATCGTGCGGAGGATTCGTGCCAGCTGAGCGCGGGCGCGGCGAGCGCGTCGTCGTCGCGATGAGCGGGGGCGTGGACAG
>JALOOB010000170.1 GCA_025454635.1 Anaerolineae bacterium | reverse complement strand
GCTCGACATCGAGTTCTGCAAGCGCGCGGGGGTGGCCGGGGTGGTGATCGGCATCCTGACGCCGGAGGGGGTGGTGGATGTCGCGCGGACGGCAAGCCTTATCGAGCTCGCGCGGCCGCTTAGCGTTACCTTCCATCGCGCATTCGACGTGACGCGCGATCCGTGGGAGGCGCTCGAAACGCTCGTCTCCCTCGGCGTCGACCGCATCCTGACTTCCGGCCAGGAACCCTCGGTGCTCGAAGGGTTGGACCTGATCCGCGAGCTGGTCAAGGCGGCGGGCGACCGGGTTATCATCATGCCAGGCGGTGGCATTACGGCGCGGAATATCCGCAAGATAGCCCAGGCGACGAGCCCAGGCGACGAACGCGCGCGAGATGCACGCCTACGCTGCCGAGCCGGAGCGCAGCCCCATGCGCTACATCAACCCGCGCGTCTACATGGGCGGCGAGCTGCGCCTGCCGGAGTACGCGCAGAACATGACCTCGCCGGGCCACTTCCGGGAGCTGCGTCGGCAGTTGGAAGAGGCATAGTCAGGGAATGTGTCCGGGCGTGAAGCCCGGATTCCGCCCGGCGATCAATCACCGGCAAGCCCCGTTTACGGGGCGCCGAAGCGTAGCCCAGCGATTCATCGCCGGGCGGCCGTGGCCGACGCACGGCGCCCCCGCGCCCCCTAGAACTCCACGACGCGCCCGCGCTCCGGCGCCTCCACGTTCGACACCTTCTCCAGACGCAGCTTGTCCGCCAGCGCGCTCGACGCGTCCGGCTCGCCATGCACCAGGTAGGCGTTCTTTAGCCGTGCGCGATCCAGCGGCCGCGCCCACGCCAACAGCTCTGCCTGGTCCGCGTGCGCGGAGTATCCCTCGATACTGACTACCCGCGCCCGCACGTCGTATTCCTCGCCCAGGATTTTGACGCGCCGCGCGCCGCTCGCCAGTCGCCGGCCGAGCGTCTGCTCGGCTTGGAAACTGACGAACAAGATGGTGTTTTCCGGCTCCTCGATGTTGTTCTTCAAGTGATGGAGGATGCGGCCGTTTTCCGCCATGCCGTTCGCGCTGATAATGATCGCCGACTCCTTCAGGTAATTGAGCCGCTTGCTCTGCACGGCCTCGCGGATGTACTGCACGTTCGGCGCATCGAACGGATTGCGCCGCTTCTCCTCCTGCAGAAACGCGCGCACCTCGTCGTCCCACTCTTCCGGATGCATACGGAACACCTCTGTCGCGCTGACCGCAAGCGGACTGTCGACGTAGACCGGCAGCGACGGAATGTCGCCGTTTGCCTCCAGCTCGTTGAGCGCGTAGACAAGCTCCTGCGTGCGGCCCACTGCGAAAGATGGGATGATGACCTTGCCCCGATGCTTTACCGTGTCGCGCACCACGTCGCGCAGCGCCTTCATCGCGTCATCGCGCGTTGGATGGAGCCGGCTGCCGTACGTGCTTTCCAGCAGCAGGATATCCGCCGCGTCGGGCAGTTCGGGATCTTTCAGGATCGCCATGCCCTTGCGCCCCAGGTCGCCGCTGAATATCAAGCGCCATTCCTTGCCGGTCGCGAACTCTTTGATTTCCAGCGCGACCCACGCGGAGCCGAGGATATGGCCGGCATTGTGGAATGTCACCTTGACCCCGTCCGCGACCGGGATGCTGCGGCCCAACCCCACGCTGACGAAGTGGGTCAACGCCCTTTGCGCGTCGGCCTGTGTGTAGAGCGGCTCGACCGGGGGCAGTCCGTCCCTCTTTCGCCGCTTGTTGAGATACTCGACGTCGCTCTCCTGGATATGCCCGCTGTCTAGCAGCATGTAGACTGACAGGTTGCGGGTGGCCGCGGTGCACCAGACGTTTCCGGCGAAGCCCTGCTTGACGAGGTTGGGGATATTGCCCGAGTGATCGATGTGCGCGTGGCTGAGGACAACCGCGTCGATGGTCTTAGGGTCGAAGGGGAAGGTCAGGTTGCGGCGATAAGTTTCGTCGCGGCGCCCCTGGTACATCCCCGTGTCCAGCAGGACGCGCTGGTCGTTAACCTCGATCAGGTGCATCGACCCCGTGACCTCCTGGGCCGCGCCGTGAAACGTGATGCGCATGAATCCTCCCGATGATAAACAGACGGCGGCTCCCCGAGCCGGGGGGCCGCCGAACCGAAAGCAAGCCGTGTTGACTCTAATGCGATACGAGCAGCTTGTCAACCGCCGCGGCCAGTTCCGACAGCGTGGTCACCTGCATCACCGTGTCGCAATAGGGCGCGTACTTTAGCATGTCGCTGTCGCCCTGCGTCCACAGCGCGGGCGGCTCCGGGTTGATCCACAACGTCTGCCGGGTGCGCCGCGCGATTGAGTTGAACAGGTCCAGCCGCGGATCGTTGTAGTTGTTGCGGCCGTCGCCGACGATGATGAACGTCGTCCTGCTGTCGACCACATCCATGTAGTCGTGCGTGAACTCTGCCAGGCTGCCGCCGAGATCGGTGTTGTAGTAGCCGGACGGCATCCGTAACAGCACGTCCCCGACGGCCTCGCGGGCTTCCTTCGCCTGAAAGTCCGGCGATACGTATTCCAGCCGGTCGATGAACGCGAACGCGTGCGTCTTCGAGATTTGATCCTGCAGCGCGTAGATCAGGCTGAGCATCAGCTCGGAGACGGGGCGCATGGACGTGCTGATGTCGCAGATGACCACCAGCTTCGGTTTGAGCGTGCGGTCGCGGTGTTTGATCGTGATCGGCACCGAACCGTGCTTGAGGTTCGCGCGGATGGTTGACTTGGCGTCGATCTGCCCGCTCTTAGCGCGCTTCTGCCGCAAGGCCACCCGGCTGCGCAGCAAGGCGGCCAGCCGGCCGACCTCCTTGCGCAGGATGTCCATGTCCTTGTCAGAGAGCGCGTTGAAGGGCCGATTCATCAGCGCGTCGACGTTGTCTTCGGGCCGGCTCTCCGCCATGTTCTCGGCGATCTGCTGCCCCGCGTGGTTGCGAAGCTGTTCCATCATCGACTGCTGGTTCGCCTGGAGGATCTGGCGCATCTGGTCCAGCCGCTGCTTGTTCATGCCCATTTGCGCCAGAAGCTCCTGCAGCTTCTCCAGCGCATCCTGGACTTCCTTGAACTTGAGCGCCTGCGCCATGCGCCGCGCCATCCACTCTTTCTGGCGCAGGTTGTCCGCCCGGTTCAACCCGACCATCTGGCCGAGCTGATCCAACTCCTGCTGAGAGAGCGGCTTGCCCTGAATCATGCGCTCCAGCATGTCGCGCAACCGGTCGGCGAACTGCTTGAGCGCCTCCGCGAGCATCTGCGCTTCTTCCGGTGTCAGGTCCTCCGCCAGGTTCATCAGCGGCGGCGCCTCGCTCACCCCGAAGAAGAGCGGGAACATCTCGTCGAACGTCGGCAGGTCTGCCGCTTCCTTGACCAGCGTGGTGCGGAGGCTCAACCGGAACGCCTCCCGGTCTTGGATGCCCAACTCCTCGACCGCGCGAAAGGCGTCCGCGCTCTCCGCCAGGCTGACGCGCACCCCGCCCCCGCGCAACGCCTGAATGAACTTAGCGATTCGCTCGTCCATAGCGCGCTCAGTTCAACCGGCGGTAGCGGCCCATCTCGTCGTCGAAGCGCGGGCGTTCGGACGGGCGGTTCATTTCGTTCTTCACGCGCTGCAGGTCGCTCTCGTGCTTGAGCAGCACGCTGAGCGTCGTCTCCAACGTCTGCGTGTCGAGCGCGCGGGCGTTGAGCGTCACCAGCGCCTTGGCCCAGTCGAGCGTCTCCGAGATGCTCGGCGATTTGCGCAGGTCCATGTTGCGAAGTCTCTGCACCAACTCGACCGCCTGCCGCGCCAGCTTCGGCGCCAGCTCGGGCACCTTAAGCCGGACGACCGCCAGCTCCTGGTCGACGTTGGGGTAGTCGATGAACAGGTACAGGCAGCGGCGCTTGAGCGCCTCGCTCAGCTCGCGCGTGTTGTTGCTCGTGAGGATGACCAGCGGCCGGTGGACGGCTGCAAGCGTGCCCAACTCCGGCACGCTGACCTGGAAGTCCGACAGCACTTCCAGCAGAAACGCCTCGAACTCGGCGTCCGCGCGGTCGATCTCGTCGATCAGGAGGACCGTCGGCTGCTCGCTCAGGATCGCGCGCAGCAGGGGCCGCTGGAGCAGGAAGCGCATCGAGAAGAAGACGTCTTCTTCGCCCGCCAGCTTGTCGGCCGCCTCAGACAGGCTGCCCGTGCCCGACAGCGTCTCCTGGAGCTTATCCCGGAGCAGCTGCGTATAGAGCAGCTGCTTGGCGTATTCCCACTCGTACAGGGCCTTCGTCTCGTCCAGCCCCTCGTAACACTGCAAGCGAATCAGCTCGCGGCCCGTAGCGCCAGCAATGGCCTTGGCCAGTTCGGTTTTGCCGACGCCCGCGGGACCTTCGGTCAGCAGCGGCTTGCCGAGCTGTTGGCTCAGGTACATGATAGTCGCGATCTCGTCGCTCGCGATATATTGGTGTTCGCCCAGCGCGTCTTTCAACTCGGCTGGTGACGGAAAACTCACATGCTTGGACATTCGACCCCCACCCCTCTCTCGCTTCACGCATCCATTCGCTTACTTATTCGGTCCGGCTGCCGGCCAGTCGTTGTCAATTGGAAACCGAACCCATGGTAAAGTATAGGCGCGCGGAAGGGGAGAAATCAGGAATCCCCATTCCCCCGAAGGCCGATGACCTGCCCCACGCGCGCAAAATCACAGTTATTTGGGATGGACACGCGTTCGCCGCAGTGCTATATTGCCACCACTGTGCAGGAGGGACACATGAACGGCGTTGCGAACGATTGGCGCGTGAGACTGTATACTGCCGCCGACATTCCGGCCTACGTTGAGCTCAGCAACCTGGAGTATCCGGACGAGCCAACCACGGTCGAACAAGAGGAGCACTGGGAGCGCAGCTATCCGCAGGAGAATCCCCGCCTGCGGCTGGCGGTCGAGGATGCGGATGGCCACTTGATCGCTTTCGGTGAGAGCCTGAAGCCCTTCTGGGCGATCGCGCCCGGCGTCTACAACTTCTACGCGCTTGCCCACCCGCAGCGTCGCGGCCACGGCATCGGGCGTGAGCTCCTGGCGCGGCTGGACGCGTACGCGCGCGGCCAGGGCGCGGAGAAGCTGAGAACCGCCTGCCGGGAAAGCCAGGCCCATTCGATCCGCTTTCTCGAGCGCGCAGGTTTCTCGCAGTTCGGCATTCGCTTCGAGTCGGCCATCGACCTGGCCGCGTTCGACCCGGACCGGTTCGCCGCAGCGTTCGAGCGGGTTGCGGCGGAGGGCTATCGCCTGGTGACGCTCGCGGAGCTGCGCGCGGCGCATCCCAACTTCGACCGCGAGTTGTACGAGGTCGAGAACACGACCCTGCGCGACGTCCCGCTTCCCGGCGGCGAGGAGTTCGACATGAGCTTCGAGCAGTGGCGGAAAAACCTGGATAACCCGACGCTCGATCCGGACGCCTCTTTTGTTGCGCTCCACGGCGAGCAGGTCGTAGGACTCACCATGATCGAGCAGCTCAAGGACGGCCCGGCCATCACCGACGCGACGGGCGTGCTGCGTGAGCATCGCAACCGCGGCGTGGCGCTGGCGCTCAAGGTCAAATCGCTCGCCGCGCTCAAGGCGAGCGGCCGCGCCGAGGCCCGCACTCACAACGACACCGCGAACCCGTCGATCATTCACCTGAACGAGAAGCTCGGCTACACGCGTCTACCCGGCTGGCTGCAGTGGGAGCGGCCGCTGTAAGGCGACAAAAAAGGGGCGGCGGTCGACCGTCGCCCCTCGGAGCCAGGAACTCAGACCCGACGCCGGGCCCCTAATCGCCCGTCTTTTCTTCCGCCTCACCCGCTTCCGGCTCGGCCCCTTCAGTTGCCTCGGCTGTCTCTGCGCCGGCAAACTTCCGCCACCAGTCGTCGCTGTTCAGCGCGTCGAGCGGGCTTTCTTCCGGCTCCTTACCGGCCAGTTCGCGCCACGAAGAAAGTCCGGCCTTCGATTCCTCGCGCGGCTCCTCGTGAATCATGCGGAACTCGCCGTTGTAGAGCCCGCCCTCCTGGACGATCAGCCGGCGCGCCGAAACGGTTGCCGACACCTGCCCCGTCGGCATGATCTGAAAGACGCCCTGGCACACCACCTCGCCGTCCAGTTCGCCGGCAATCGTGATCGTGCTGGCCGTCACCTTGGCCTTGACGCGCGCGCCTTCGGCCACGGTCAGCGTCCCGTCGCAGCGGATCTCGCCCTCCGCCAGCCCCTCGATGCGCAAGTTCTGCCGCGTCTCGTACAACCCGTTGAAATGGGAGTCGCGGTCCACTCGGCTTTCGCTCGCGGCTTGCGTGGTCTTCGCGTCCGTGACCACCCCTGTTGCCGTCATCGTCGTCATCGCACTGCTCCCTCGCGCGTCATGCTGAAGCGACAGTTCACCGTCGCGCCGTCCTCGATCACCAGGATCGGGGTCTTGATCTCGCCGCTGACAACCGCAGTCGCCGCGATTTGCAGCCGGCGGCGGCAGTCGATCTCCCCGTCCACCGCGCCCGAGATAACGGCGTCGTTCGCGCGGAGCTGGCCGTCGCTCTGCGCGTGTGGCTCGACCCAGATCGTTTCGGTTGCCTCGACCTCGCCGTGGAATTGTCCCTCGATGAGCACGTTGCCCGCGGACTTCAGGTTGCCCGTAATCTCGGTCTTTTCGTCGATCACGGCAGCAGGCGGCCTCGCAGGCGTTTGCGCCGGTTGCGGCGACCCGCTCGCCGGCTCTGTCCGGGCCGAGGCAGGACTCGCGGCCGGCGCGCTGACCGGCGCGGCAGCCGCCGAAGCGAGTGGTTTGTCATTGCGCGGCGGAGTTTGCGTAACTGCCGCAGGCGCCGGCCGCGGCTGATTGTAGGGTGGATCCTGATCGCGCTTGAAGATCGGCATGGATGTCTCCTGTTCCAGCTTGGATTTCGCTGTCGCTCCGGGCGCAATTGCGCGGGTCTAAAGAGGCAACAGCGCACCGCATGGGTCTGGAGCAACGCAACCTGACTCAAAAGTCCTAACGAATGCCTCATGGCTGGGTTGCGCGAATAACCGAAACCTTCAAGATCACGTTATGTTGGCGGGGCCAATATCAGGCTGGGGCGGGGAAAAAGAAAAGCGGCCCGTCAGGCCGCATACGTCAGGTACCCCCAGCAGGACTCGAACCTGCGCTTTCGGCTCCGGAGGCCGACGCTCTATCCACTGAGCTATGGGGGCGAGAACGGAGAGATTATACCATCACGCGGCAGGCGGGGCAAATCGGCTGGTTAAATAACCGGACCGAAGTTAGGCACTGCCAGCCCTGCCTAACCCCGGTCCCCAAGTAACTCAAGTGTATCATGTAGGGGGGGCGTTTAAGTGATTTTCAATACACTGTTACAGTAGGCGCAAGAGGATGGCTCCAAGCAAGATGAGCGCGAGGCCAGCGAATGCAATGACATCATCGCTGCGCAGCCGCAGCGGGCGATATTCTGTGCGCCGCGGGCCTGCGCCAAGCGCGCGCGACTCCAATGCCCAGCCAAGTCGCTCGCCGTGGCGCAGCGCGCCAATGATCACGGCCACGAGGATCGGGCCGTACGCGCGCAACCGCGCGGCGAAGCCGCGCTGCGCCAGGTCCAGCCCGCGCGCGGCCTGCGCCTCACGCACCTGCTCCATCAGCCCGGCCAGGATGGGCAGGTAGCGCAGCGCGAGCGCGGCTTGAGCGCCACAAACCCCCGTACCATCTCGCCCTGGTCGGTCGTGCTCAACCAGAAGAAGAAGATCAGCCCGAGCGCCAGCAGCCGGGCCGCGAGCAAGGCGGCCTGCATGAAGCCCGCGGGCGTCACCCGCAGCGGACCGATGGTGAACCATGCCGGGCCGCTCCCGCCCGAAAAGAGCGTGGTCAGGACGAGGACGACGGCCAACAGCGGCAGCAGGCCGCGCAGAAAGTGCCACACCCGTCCGCCTTCGACCCCCGCCAGCAGCAGGAGCGCGAGCGACGCCGCGGCCACGCCAAGCGCCACCAGGGGATTAGCCCAGAGGAACGTCACCGTCGACGCCACGACCACGAAGGCCAGCTTCACGCGCGGGTCAAGGCAGTAGAGCCACGTGTTGCGGCGGACGTAGACGTCGAAACTAGAGGACATCGACCAACTCCGCCACTGTGTGGGCGCCGGGCGGGACGCCGAAGCGCGCGAGCCGTTGCGCGAGCCGGACGACCGGCGGCGCCGTCAGTTGCGCCTGCGCGAGCAGATCGCGGCGCCGGAACAACTCGTCTGCGCTCCCGTCGAAGCAAACGCGGCCCCTGAGCAGGATCACGATGCGCTCCCCGCGCTCGGCCATGAGCCGCACGTCGTGCGTAATCAGGACGACGGTCCCGCCTGCATCATGAAATGCCTGCGCCCGCGCCAGCATTTCCTCGCGGCTCTGCCAGTCCAGCCCGCCCGTCGGCTCGTCGAGCACCAGGATGCGCGGCCGCGTCGCCAGCACCGCCGCCAGCGTGACCTGCCGCCGCTCGCCGAGGCTCAGCGTGGCGGGCGGCAGCGTTGCGCAGGACTCCAGCCCGTACTCGGTCAGGCTCTCCGCCACGCGGCGCCGCACCTCCGCGTCCTCCAGCCCCTGCAGGCGCAGCCCGAACGCGATTTCCTCTGCGACGGTGGCTGCGAAGATCTGGTGATCCGGGTTCTGGAATACGTAGCCGACCGAGCGCGCAAGCTGCGGCACGCGCAGCCGCGCCGTGTCCTCGCCGTCGATCAGCACGCGGCCCGCCGCCGGTTTGAGCAGGCCGATGAAGTGCTTGGCCAACGTCGTCTTGCCCGATCCGTTGGGCCCGGCCAGGATCAGGAATTGGCCCTCCGGCACGGACAGCGAAACGTCCCGCAGCGCCGTCGAACCGTCCCGGTAGGTGAACGACAGGTTCTCGATTGCGATGCTGGCGCGTGGCGACGGGGCGCGTGTTGTGGGCGCGGGGCTGGGCGCGCTTGCCGGCGGGCGCGCGCTCAACTCGCGCCGCAGCACCCGCGCAGCCTCCCCCGGCCCCGCGAACCGGTGCGGCCGCCCGCGCTTGGCCGACAGGGCGCGCGCCAACTCTGCAATCTGAGGCGCGCCGATGCCCCACGCCCGCATTTCGTC
>JALOOB010000492.1 GCA_025454635.1 Anaerolineae bacterium | reverse complement strand
AGCGTCGGCGGCATGCTGCTCGCGGGCTGGATCGTTTTCTGGGTGATGAAGATGATCCGGTCGGTCGTGTCGGCGAAGGGCGATTGTTGCTAAGGCAGCGGCCCGAGCCAGGACTTGCAGGATGACTCAGAATTCACAGGCTTTCCAACTTGTTTGGGAAAAATCCTGTCAACCCTGGGAAATCCTGCAAATCCTGTCTATAGTCTCACTGGGGGCGCAATACGACGCCGGTTTGCGCCCCTAACCCGGACAGCAGGAGCCCTTCGTCCACCGCGGCCGCTGTCGCGTCACCCCATAACACCTCGACCTCCGCGCACGTCACGGGCAAGCGCAACGCTTCAAGCTTCGCGCCGCGATTCACAACCACAACCACACGTTCGTCTTCCGTTGCGCGCTCGTAGGCGAAGGCATGCATTCTTCCCCTGCCACAGCAGCCGCCAGTCTCCATGTCTGAGCGCGCGGTGCTCCTTCCGCAGCCGGGCCAGCGTGCGCGTCATCTCCAGCGTCGCGTGGTCCCACGTCCCCGGCCTGTCCCACGGAAATGCGCCGCGGTTAAGCGGGTCCTGCCCGCCGTTCATGCCGATTTCGTCGCCGTAGTAGATGCCCGGCGCGCCCGGCATGGTGAGTTGGAACAGCGTCGCAAGGCGGAGCCGCGCGCGGTCGCCGCCGGCTTCGTGGAGCAGCCGCGGCACGTCGTGGCTCGAAAAGAGGTTCTGGCAGCAGGCGGTCACTTGCGGCGCGTAGAGCGCAAGCATCGCAGCCGTGCCGTTGAGAAACGTGGGCGTGTCCATCGTCTGCCGCGCGAAATAGTCGACCGCGAGATCGCAGAAGAAATAATTCATCGTGCCGTCAAACTGGTTGCCCTGCAGCCACGGCGACGTGTTGCCCCAGATTTCGGCCAGCAGGTACGCGTCGGGCTTGACCTCCTTGGCGGCCTTACGGAAGTCGTCCCAGAAGTCGGGCACGATGTGCCGCGCCACGTCCATGCGCCAGCCGTCGATGTCGAACTCGCGCAGCCAATAGCGCGTCACGTCCAGGAAGTAGGCGCGCGTCTCGGGATTGCTCAGGTTGATCTTCGGCATGTCGAGCACGCCGTACCAGGCCAGATAGGTCGGCTGCACGAGCGCGCCCTCGCCCGTCGCCGGCTCCAGCTCGACGCCGGTCACTTCGGTGAACGTCTCCAGGTATCGCAGATACATCTCGCGTCCCGCAGCGCGCGCCGCATCCGCCAAGTGCGGGCGATAGCGCACGCGCACGGGCCACTCATGCACCGTGAACCAGTCCTTGTACGGCGATTTCTCGCCGTTCTTGACGAGGTCCTGGAATGCAAAGAAGCGCGGGTGACAGTGGTTGAACGACGCGTCAAGGATCACGCGCATCCCGCGCGCATGGGCCGCGGCGACAAGCTCGCGCAGCGCATCATTGCCGCCGAACGCGGGGTCGACGTGGTAGTAGTCCGAGCAGTCATATTTGTGCGTCGACGGGCTGGCAAAGATCGGGTTGAGGTAGATGATTTCGGCGCCGAGGTCGGCAAGGTAGGGCAGCCGGTCGATCACGCCCCGCAGATCGCCCCCTTGAAATTCGAGCCAGGCCGGCGGCGAGCCCCAGGGCGCTGCGCCCGCCGGATCGTTGGATGGGTCGCCGTTCGCAAAGCGGTCGGGGAAGATCTGGTAAATGACGGCGCCCTGCGCCCACTCCGGCGTTTCGAACGGCGCCATGCGCGACAGGTCAACCTTGAAGCGGTCGAGTATCTCGACGCTGTGGTCGACGCCGTGCTGGCACCAGTACACCGCGCGGCCGTCGTTCGTTTTGAGCGCAAACGAAAAGGTGAGCTGCGGGCTTGCGGGCCGGACGACGACCTCCCAATAGACAAAGCGGTCGCCCGTCCCGACCTCGCGCCGCAGCAACGGCTCGCCGCGCGGCTGCCCGTCGTTCAGGACGAGTACGACTCTGCTGAAGGCGGGCTCGGTCCAGACGCGGAACCGCACGCGCCCGTCGGGCAGCAGGTCGAGGAACGCCCGGTCATTCGGATCAAAGCGGATATCGAACGGATACAGAAATCCCGCGTCCCCGAAGTGCTTCATCTCTATGTCGCGCACGTCTATCTCCTCACACTTTGCGGCGTCCGGGCAGCATGGCGACCAGCGGCAGGCCGAGCAGCGGCACGGCGGCGCTCACAGTAAACGCGACGCGCAGGCTGAACGCATCGGCCAAAATGCCGAGCGCAAGCGTCGCGGCCGCGTTGGAGAGGAAACTGAGGCCGAGATACATGCCGTTTGCCATGGCGCGATTCTCCGGATACCGTTCCTGCAGCAAGGCCATCATGACCGGCATGATCGCCAGCGCGGTGAAGCCCAGCGCGATGAGCAAGGGCAGCCGGGCGAGGCCGGAGGTCAGCATGAACGCGAACATGAGCGGCGAGGCCAGCGCCATCGCTGCGGCAAGCACCTTGCGCCGGCCGATCCGGTCGCTGATGGTCCCCGCGCTGAGCGAGCCCACCATTCCCGCGCCCTCGAAAATCGCCAGCGCCGCGCCGGCAAACCACAGGTTGCTGCCCTCGCTCTTGAGGAAAAGCGGCAGGTAGGTGCTCAGCGCGGCGGCCATGAACGAACGGACCACCGTGATGCCGACGACCGGCACGAGGAGCGGGCGCATCGCCACAAGCGCCTCGCGCCATTGCGGCGGAGCTTTGGCCGTGGGCGCGAGCGACGAGACGTCCCGCAGGCGGACGTAGAGAACGACCGATGCGAGGATGCCGCCGATCATCAGCCAGGGCATACCCTCCAGCCCGACGAGGCCGATGGTCGTAACGATAATCAACGG
>JALOOB010000491.1 GCA_025454635.1 Anaerolineae bacterium | reverse complement strand
GCGCCGTTTCTCTTCGACCATCCGGTCTGCGATCACGGTGCGCTGCTCTTCCGTAAGCACCGAGAAGAGCGGCGTGTTCTCCATCATGGATTCTTTCACAGTCGATTCTCCCTCGCCACCCGGATCTGGCAACCTGCCAGCCGGGCGCGTGTTGCGTCATTGGATCAAGGATGCGCCGCGCTACCGCGTACGCTGGAACTTGACGAACCACGAGTAGTGGCCGCCGCAAAGCTGGGGCGGAAGGTTTCCGCCGGGATTCTTGCGCCACTCGCAATTCTCGCGGCCTTCGTTGCAGTAGCCCGTGGCCATGAGATCGTCGATGGATTGGTCTGCGTCCTTGGTCGTCAACGTGCGAGACATCTCGCTCTTGACAGGCCCAAGCTGCGGGTCGGCCACGACGTACAGGTTATCGCTGGCATTGTAAATGTCAAAATGCGCGCAACCTTCGCCCGTGACGCCGATATTCCAGAAGCAATCCTTCTGGCCGGAGATGATCGTCTCGCCCGGCACCCACTGTCGACCGATGACCGCGCCATTCACGGGCGCGCCGGCGGCGTCGATGATCTGCACGTAGAAGTTGTGCCGTCCCATGCAGCCGCCGTTTTCGTTAATATTCAGCATCCGGGTTTCGACGATCTTGTAGTCCACGCCCGCGGGCGCCTGCGCAACAGGTGCCGGCGTGGGCTGGGGCGCTGCCGTGGGCTGCGGCGGAGCTGTCGGCGCCGGCGGGATATTCTGCGCGACGGCAACCCTATCGATCGCGCCGAGCACCCGAATCACTGTGCCCGCGACCCACGCCTGCTGCGCCCCATTGTACTCGATCTGCCACCAATCGCCCGATTCATTGCGCCCGATGATCGGCACTTCCTGTCCGGCAGCCAACCGCCCGACGACCGGATACGCCCTGCCCGGCCCCCCGCGCAGGTTCACCGCCCCGTCGGCCACCACCCGCGCGGCCTGCGGCTCAGGGGTAGGGCTGCTCGTGGCCGGCGCATCAGTCGCCGCAGGCGCAGCCGTCTCGGCGGGTGGAACGGTCGTCTCGGTCGGAGCGTCAGTCGGCAAAGGCGCAGGCGTTTCCGTCGGCGGAGGCTCAACCGTAACGGCCAGGACCGTCGGTTCGACGATCACCGTCGGCTCGGGAGCAACTGTCGGCGAGAGATAAGCGGTCAGCCGTTGGCTCCGCGCGCCGAGCATCTCGGCCAGCCGAGCGCTCGCTTCGACCTCTTCGCGCGCCCTTCCCGCGGTCACATCGGCCTCGGCCAGAGAGACGAGCAGTTGTCCGGGATTCGCGAGGTTCAGCTTGTCGAGCCGCTCCTGCGCGCGTGCCAGGTCGCCGCTGACGGAATACTCCGCCGCGATCTGGCGCAGCGCCGCCTCGCGGCTCTCGGCCGAGCCGCCGCCCGGAGCAGATGCGCAGGCGGCGGCCGCGACGGCAATCAACAGCAGGACGCACAGAGTTACTGCGCGCAACGACAAGCGCCGCAGGCCAAATCGGCTGCGGTTAAAGGGGCGATGTTGGATCATGTGGTTGTGGGACCGGGAGCCTGGGGCTTGCGTTGGCGAAGGGCTGCGGTCTAGACAGCCGGCCTCGCGCGCTTCCCCGGAAGCGTCAAGCATCTAACTTTGTTCCCCATGCGCGATTTTTTAGAATGCAGTTTGGCCGGAGACCGGCGGCGCTGCTATAATGACTTGCGCTGACAACACTCAGCGCGGCTGGTTGCGACCAGCAACGACATGGGTGGATGGGAATAAAACGGACCTTGAGCCAGGTGCGCAATCGGCGGCTATGCCGAAGGTGGGAATCGAACCCACATGGGGCAACCCCCAGCGGTGTTTGAGACCGCCGCGTCTACCTTTCCGCCACTTCGGCAAGCAAGGGAAAAGTATAATCGAAGGCGCATAGCGCGTCAAGTTCGTTGGCTTGTGACCGGTGAAACGGATGCTTAAACTCTCCAGGTTCGCCCTGGCGTCGCTCGCCTGGCGGCCGGTTGTGTCGATTCTGGTTTTCGCAACGTCCCTCCGCGAGGAGGGTTATCGTCGCGCCGGCCGCGGCGGACCCGGCGGACCGCGTGAGTACGACGAGGCCGCCCTGCTGGCCGCGGCGCAGCGAGGGGATCTCCCCGCCTTCAATCAGATCATCCTCCACTACCAGAGCCTCGCCTACAACATCGCCTATCGCCTGACCAACGACTCGGACGTGGCGGCGGACGCGGTGCAGGACGCCTTCATTAAAGCCTATCAGCGGCTCAGCCAGTACCGCGGCGGCTCGTTCAAGTCGTGGCTGCTCCGCATCGTAACCAACACCTGTTACGCGCGCAAAAACGCCGGCCTACCACCCCGCTCGACGGCGAAGAGGACGAAGACGACCCCGAGTACGACTCCCGGCTGATCGACGGCCACGAGCGGCCCGACCAGTACGCGATGCGCCAGGAGCTCGCCGTCGCGCTCCAGGCCGCCATCAGCCAGCTCCCGCCCGACCAGCGAACGGCGCTCGTCCTATCCGACGTCGAAGGCCTGGACTATCAGGAAATAGCCGACGCGACCGGCGCGGCGCTCGGCACGGTCAAATCGCGGCTCAGCCGCGCGCGGGCAAAGGTGCGCGACCTGCTCCTGGAGCACGAGGAACTATTG
>JALOOB010000490.1 GCA_025454635.1 Anaerolineae bacterium | reverse complement strand
GCGTTCGAGGGCTTGCTCTCCGCGCTCAAACTGGGGCAGGTGGACGCGGCCATCGGCGCAATCACCATGACGGCGCAGCGCATGAACGAGGTCGACTTCACGAACCCGTACTATGCGGGCGAGGACGGGTGGCTCGCGGCGAAGACCTCAAAGCTGGCCGTCAAGACGGCGCGGGACTTGCCGAAGCAGCGCATCGGCGTGCAGCTTGGCTCGGTCTACGAGACTCTGCTGCAGGAAGCCCTGGTCGACACCGCGCAGATGCCCGCGCAGAACCTGATGTCCTACCTGCGGCCTGAGGAGGCGGTGCGCGACCTGTCGAACGGGAATCTCGACCTGGTCGTCCTTGACCTCGAACCGGCCAAGGCCTTCACGTCGGACGGGAACGTCCGGCTGGTGGGGCAGGGGCTCTTCCCGCAGGTGTACTCGGTGGCGGTGCGCAAGGGTTCGTCGCTGCTGCCCGAGCTGAACAAGGCGCTGTTGCAGCTGCAGACGAGCGGCGGGGTGGCCGACCTGGCGCTGGAGTATCTCGACGTCGACATCAGCGGCGGCGAGGTCATCACGACGCCCACGCCGGCGCCGACCGCGGCCGTCACGCCGACGCCGCCGCCCTGCGTGGACGGCATGGCGTACGTCGCTGATCTGAATTACGACGACAAGAACATGAAGGCGCCGCCGGTCATGCAGCCGGGGCAGAAATTCAGCAAGGCGTGGCGCATCCGCAACAGCGGCAACTGCAACTGGGGCGCAGACTTCGCGCTCACCTACGTGCGCGGCAACACCGCGGCCGCGCGCATGGGCGGGCAGGACACGCCCGTCGGCCGCGTGGTTGCGCCCGGTCAGACGATTGACATCAGCGTGCCGCTCGTCGCGCCCCAAGCGCCGGGCGTGTACCAGGGCTTCTGGCAGATGGAGAACCCGAGGGGCACACGGTTTGGCGAAACGATCTGGGTGGGCATCCAGGTGCCCGCGCCGCCGACGCCTGTGCCGCCGCCCCCGCCGCCGGGCAACACGTTCACGGTGGACCGGACGACGATCAACGCGGGCGAGTGCGTGACCTTCAGCTGGAATGTCACGAACGTGAAGGCGGTCTACTTCTACCCACAGGGCCAGCCCTATCAGCAATACGGCGTGGCGGGGCAGGCCAGCAAGGTGGAGTGCCCGCCGACCACGACGATCTACACCTTGCGCGTTCAGTACGCCAACGACCAGATGCAGGAGCAGAGCATCCAGATCAACGTGAACCCGAGCGCGGGCGCGCCGCAGATCGCGGGGTTCAACAGCAGCCCCGAGTTCGAGGTGATCGCGGGACAGTGCGCTAACTTCTGGTGGGACGTGCGCGGGGATGTGAGCCGGGTTGCGCTCGTTCGCAGCGGAACGCCGCTGTGGGACTACGCGCCCGTGCAGGGCTCGAAGGAAGACTGCCCGCCCGGTCCGGCGACGCACATCTACGAGTTGCAGGTGTGGGGACCCGGCGGCTTTGTTAAGGCGACGCGGCAACTGAACGTGCGGCCCGGCGTGCCCCCGCCGCCTCCGCCTCCGCCGCCCGTTGGCCAGCCGGAGATCCTGCGCATGTCTGCGCCGGAGCAGGCAGCCGCGGGCACGTGCGTGTGGGTTTCGTGGGACTGGGGCGCGAACGTGGCGTACGGGCGGCTGCTGAAGAACGGCGAACTGTACGGAGACAACGCGCAGACGGCGAGCAATATCGCGGCGTTCTCAGGCAATGCCAACGGCGACTGCTCGAACGCCGCGCCGGGCATCGTCGTGTACCGGCTGGAGGGCTTCAACACCGCGGGCGCTTCGACGTTCCGCGAGGTGCGCGTGCAGATCACGGGCATGCAGCCGAGGTAGCGCGCGCTCCGTGACGCAATGAGAAACCGGGCTCTTGCGCAGGGGCCCGGTTTTTCTATGGGTGCTATAATCGCCCCAGACTCTTCACCGTCAAAGGGGACACATGAATCAGGACACGCTGCGCCAGGTCGGGCCGGTGATTCTCTCGATCCTGGTCATCCTCGCGGTCGCGGTCGTCCGCAACTACTCCCGCACCCTCGCCGCGGTCACCGCGACCATGCCCATCGCGATCCCGCTGTCGCTGTGGATCATTTATTCCGGCTTCGACGGCGACCGCGAGCAGGTGCGGGAGTACACCGACGCGCTGCCCATCGGCCTGCTCAGCACGCTGGCCTTCACCGTGGCGGTGTGGTTCGCCGCGCGGGCCGGCTGGAAGCTCTGGCCGATGATCGGCGCCGGGTACGCGGCGTGGGGCGTTCAGAAGATCGCCTGCTGCACGTTGTAGGTGGAGCAGATCAGGCGGATTTCGTCCACCGACAGCCCCTCGGCCATCTCGCGGTTTTGCAGGTTCATGTATTCGTACCGCGCGCTGGTCTCCGCGTACTCGATGCGGTCGGCCGCGCGCTTGACCGAGACATCCGACCGCGCGACGACGCCGTGCTTCGCCCACAGCACGATGCGGTGCGTCCGCAGGGACTGGACGGTCGCCTCCATCAACGCAGCCGAGCCGGGCAGCTTAAAGGGGACGACGCCAACTCCCTCGGGAAGGGCGACGATTGTTTCCGGCTGCCAGCGGAGGAGGTGCTGATTGAGGTAACGCTCGTCGCGGTAGCGCGCGACGTGGCTGAGATAGGTGAGGTAGGGCGGCTGCGCGTGGACCAGCGCGTGGAAGTTGGTGCCCGTGAGGCGCACCTGGTCGCGATGCACCGCGAGGTGCGAATTGAACTCGCTCGTCAGGCGCTCGAACAGGCGGCCGGCCGAGGTGAATAGCTGCGCGGTTTCGCCCCCTTCGTTGACGGTCAGGAAGCCGAGGTTGGCCGCGGGGCTGTCGATGATCTCGCGCAGGCGCCGGCCTGAGCCGCTGACAAGGAACGACTTG
>JALOOB010000169.1 GCA_025454635.1 Anaerolineae bacterium | reverse complement strand
CATCCACCTGCCCTGGGCGGAGGACGTCGTCAGGATGTCGCCGTCGATTGCGCGGGCGTCCACCGTGTTGATTATGGCGCTGGTGCTGCTCATTCGCCCGGCCGGGCTCTTTGGGAAGAAGGAGTAGGAGGGCTGATGGAACGCAAAGGCATCTCGCGCAACTGGCTGGGCCTGATCGTCCTGGCCCTCTTCGTTGCGTTTCCGTTCGTCCTCGCGCTGCTCACCGGTCAGCCGGTCAATGTGGGCACGCCGAAGTTCTGGCAGGGCATGGTCATCCAGATCTGATGCTCGGCTACACAGGCATCCTGAGTTTCGGCCACGCGATGTTCTACGGGATCGGCGCGTACCTGACGGGCATCCTGCTCAAGTATGCGGGCTGGCCGCTGGGCTCGGCCCTGCTGGCCGTCATCGCCGCCGCGGTCGCGCTGGCGATCGTCATCAGCGTGGTCTCCCTGCGCGTGCGCGGGGTGTATTTCGCAATGGCGACGCTGGCGTTTTCGGGGATGTTCTTCATCCTCGTGCAGGCGACCGACCTGCGCGACATCACGGGGGCGGAAGACGGGCTGCACGGCATTCCGACGCCCGCATGGCTGAATCCAACAGAGGACCGGCTATTCTTCTACTATCTGGCGCTGGCGTTCTGCCTCGTGATGTATCTCATCGCGCGGCGCGTGGTCGAGTCGCCGCCGGGCCGCGTAATGGTGGCGATCCGCGAGAACGAGCCGCGGGCGCAGATGATTGGCTTTAACACCTTCGCGTATAAGATCATTGCGGTGACGCTGGCGAGCGTGATGGCGGCGCTGGCGGGAGTGATGCACGCGCTGTGGAACCTGAACGCGACGCCGGAGGTGTTCAGCGTTGACACGACGATCAATGCGCTGCTGATGACCATCATCGGCGGGGTGGGCACGCTCATCGGGCCGATGCTCGGCGCCGGGGTGCTGCAATTGCTGGGGTACTGGCTGAACGAGATCTTCGGGCCGCGCTGGCCGCTCATCATCGGCATCGTGTATGTGCTGCTGGTTCTGTTCCTCCCCTACGGGATCGTTGGAACCTGGCAGATGCGGCGGAACGATATCCAGGCGGGCTGGCGGAGGCTGTTGCAGCCGTTGCGGACCGAACCGGAGCAGCCGGTGGCGCGCAAGAGTTAACTGACCCGAAAACGAAGCTCAGCCACAGAGGACACAGAGGGCGCAGAGGCTCTGTGTCCTCTGTGGCTAAGAACGCGCGACCGCGGAGGTTGTCATCCGTATAAGCTGGTGGGAGAATTACCGCTACGGGCCAAGGAGTGAATCATTATGAAGGCCATTGTCGTCTACGAATCCCACTGGGGCAACACGGCTGCCATCGCGCAGGCGATCGCGGAAGGCATCGGGCCGGAAGCGCAGGCGATGTCCACTGCGGACGCAACCGCAGAGGTGGTGGCAGCGGCGGAGCTGATCGTCGCGGGCGCGCCGCTGCTCGGTTTCAACCTGCCGACAGATATGATGGTCAAGGGCCTGTCGTCTGAGACGGCCAAGGGCGGACCGCCGCCCGATTTGTCGCACCCCACAATGCGCGCATGGCTGGACGCGCTGCCGAAAGGCGCGGGCCGGGCTGCCGCGTTCGAGACGAAGATTTCGTGGTCCCCCGGCAGCTCGTCCAAAGCCATTCTGGGCAAGCTGAAGGAGAAGGGTTACCGCGAGGCCGCCAAACCGGAGCGGTTCGTCGTGAAGGACAGGTACGGACCCCTGAAGGAAGGCGAACTGGAACGCGCGAAGGCGTGGGGCGCGGAGCTGGCGAAGGCCGCGTAGCGAAGAGGCGAGGCCCGGCGGGTTATCACAGACCCGGCGGGCCTTGCGCGAGAGGAGCATATGAACAAGGCGGACATCCAGTTGCTGTTCGAGTACGACGCCTGGGCGTGGCAGCGCGTGCTGGCGCAGGCCGCGCGGCTGACGCCTGAGCAGTACGTGGCGCCCGCGCCGACGCCGCAAGGCAGCCTGCGCGGGACGCCGAGCGGACGTGGCTGCTGCGCTGGCAAGGGGAGTCGCCCGCGGCGCTGCTGCGCGAGGAGGACGTACCGACTTACGCGGCGCTGGCCGCAGCCTGGGAACAGGTGCGGACAGGACTGGATGCGTTCGTCGCCGGCGTGACGGACGCCGAATTGGCTGCGACGCTCCAGTACAAGACCACGAAGGGCGCGCCGATGACGAACGTGTTGTGGCAAATCATCGCGCACGTGGTTAACCACGGCACGCAACACCGTTCCGAGGCGGCGATGATCCTCACGCAGTACGGGTATTCGCCAGGCGACCTCGACTTCATCGTGTTCCTCCGTGAGAAAGGTTGATGGTACAATAGGGTTCCCCTGCAAGTCCGAGGAGACCATTCGCTGGAGGCACCGCTATGTTCGGATTCACCGGCAGAATCCTGCGCGTCAACCTGAGCGCCAGCCAGATCGACATTGAGGAACCACCGGAGGCGTTCTACCGGCAATACCTGGGCGGCAGCCTTACCTGGGCGGCAGCCTGATGGGCGCGTACTACCTGTTGAAGCACACTCCGCCCGGCGCGGACCCCCTTGGCCCCGAAAACACCCTCTCGTTCATGCTCTCGCCCACCACCGGCGCGCCGGTCAGCGGCCAAAGCCGCTGCACCGCGACCGCGAAGAGTCCGCTCTCCGGCTTGATCGGCGACAGCCAGGCGGGCGGCTTCTGGCCCGCGCAGCTTAAGTTCGCGGGTTTCGACGGGATCGTGATCACGGGCCGCAGCGCGCAGCCGGTTTACCTGTGGATTCGCGACGGCGCGGCGGAGCTGCGCGACGCGCGCCATCTGTGGGGCATGATCACCGGCGATGCAGAGGCCGCGATCAAGGCGGAGCTGGGCGACCCGAAGATCGAGGTGGCGCAGATCGGGCCGGCGGGCGAGCGGCTCGCGAAGCTGGCCTGCATCGTGAACATGTCGAACCGGTCGCACGGACGGACGGGCATGGGCGCGGTGATGGGCAGCAAGAACCTCAAGGCGATCGCGGTTCGGGGGCGCGGCCGCATCAGCATGGCGGACCCGCAGGCCGTGACCCGACTGGCGCGTCAGGCCGCGGCCACCATCCCCGATTACCCCGATATGCAGGGGCTGCAGGACTACGGCACCGCAAGCGTGGTGAACTACCAGGACATGGCGGGCGGCCTGCCCACGCGCAATTACACGAGCGGCACGTTCGAACTGGCCGAGGCGCTCTCCGGCGAGACCATGAAGGACACCATCCTTAAGGAGAACGACACCTGCTACGCCTGCTCCGTCCGCTGCAAGCGCGTCGTCGAGACGGAGTACCGCGGGATCAAGGTGGACCCGCAATACGGCGGGCCGGAGTATGAGACGCTCGGCACGCTAGGGTCGTACTGCGCGGTAGGCGATTTGCAGGCGGTGGCGCTCGCGAACCAGATGTGCGCGCAGGCCGGGTTCGACACCATCGGCGCGGGCGCAACCATCGCGTTCGCAATGGAGTGCTTCGAGCGCGGCATCCTGACCACCGCGGACACCGGTGGGATCGAGCTGCGCTTTGGCAGCGCAGACGCCATGCTCGCCACCCTCGACCTGATGATCCGGCGCGAAGGGCTGGGCGACCTGCTGGCGGACGGCTCCGCGCACGCGGCGCGCGCCATCGGCCGCGGCGCGGACGCGTGCGCGGTGACGGTGAAGGACACCGAACTTCCGGCGCATATGCCGCAGGTCAAGCGGAGCCTGGCGCTCGTGTACGCGGTCAACCCGTTTGGCGCGGACCACCAGTCGAGCGAGCATGATCCGGGCTACACCGCGGAGGCGTCGGACTACAGCCTGCGGCGCATGGCCGAAATCGGCCTGACCGACCCGCAGCCGGACCGGGTGATGAACCGCGAGAAGGCGAAGCTGGCGCTGCTCACCATGTTCAACTACTCGTTCATGGACACGGCGAACCTGTGTCAGTTTGTCTACGGCCCCGCGTGGCAGCTATTGGGACCGGCGGAGATGGCCGCGCTGACCAGCGCGGTGACGGGGTGGCCGCTGACCGTGCCGGACATTCAGGAGATCGGCGAGCGGCGGCTCAACCTGACGCGGGCGTTCAACGCGCGGGAGGGCGCGGGCCGCGAGCTGGACACGCTGCCGCCACGTCTGTTCGACGAACCGCTGAAGGGTGGCGCGTCGGACGGCTTGCGGGTGACGCGCGAGGAATTGTCGCAGGCGCTGGACGACTATTACGAGCTGGCGGGCTGGGACAAGACGACCGGCGCGCCGACGCGCGCGAAGCTGGAGGCGCTGGGGTTAGGGTGGGCGGCCTAGAACCTAGTGCGCAGTGAGAACGTTTAGCCGCAGAGGACGCCGAGAGCTTACAGAGATCTCCGCGTCCTCTGTGCGCTCTGTGGCTTGAGCTCGGCGGCGAGTCACGCCGGCCCGTCCGGCTCATTCAGCTTGCGGATAGGCGAACGCTTCTCGTGCTGTTGCTCGACTTCCTCGCGATCCTTCCCCCGGTGCTCCATCGCTTCGATCAGAGAGGCCAGTTGGCCGCCGTAGAGGAAGATCTGCGCGGTCACCCACGACCAGAAGACGAGGATGATGAGGATCGCCAGCGAGCCGTAGACGAGGTTGTAGTTGGCGAAGCGGCTGACGTAGAAGCCGAAGATGGGCCGGGCAGCGAGAAAGGCCACGGTGGCGACGAGCGCGCCGATCCACGCGGGGCGGCCGTGAACCTCGCAGCGGGGCACCCAGCGGTACGCGAGGTGAAGCGCGACCACGAGTAGAATACCGGGGACGAGCCACTGGAGCGCGGCGCCCAACGCGGCGAGCGGGCCGGTGAAGCCCCAGGCGCGCCAGACAAAGTCGATCACCGTGCGCGAGAGGAGCGCAACGAGCATCAGCGCGCCGATGGTGACGGCCATAGCGAACTGGACGAGGATGCGCTGGAAGAAGCCGAAGGTTTCGTCCGCGTTGAAGGCGATGTTGAGCGCCTGCGTCGCCACGCCGAACACCTGCGAGCCCGTCCAAAGCAGGAGCGCGATGGAGATGATCGTCGCGCTGCCGCGCGCCTCGTAGATACCGTAGATGATGCCGCGCAACTCATTTTCCCCGGTCGGCACGAACTGGCGCAGGAGCACTGTTGCCTGGTCGGCCACCCAGCCGACGTCGACAAAGTGGGAGGCGATGGAGAGCGCGGCCAGCATGAGCGGGAAGACCGAGAGCAGCGCGTAGTAGGCGAGCGCGGCCGCCCACTGCGGGCCGTTGTCTTTGCCGAAATCCTTGAGCGCCCATGCCAGGTAACGCAGCGGCGTGGGCAAACGGTCGATCAGGCCGGTCACGTGGCGCCTCAGTGGTTAGCGCGCGGTCAACGCGCCGAGCAGCGCGAGCGCATCCGCGGGCGCGGGGAGGCGGAAGCGCGCAGCCGACTGGCCGAATCCGACCTTGATCGACCAGGCCTCCTCAGGCAGCACCTGAAACAGCGTTTCGTCGGTCCAGTCATCGCCGAGCGCCAACTCGAAATCCCAGCCGCCCTCGGCCAGGTGCCCGCGATAGTAACCCCCCTTCGTGATGCGCTCGTTCTTAACCTCCACGACGCGGTGACCCTGCAGCACGCCGATATCCGTGTTCGCAGTCAGGTTAGTGAGCCCGTCGATCAGTTCGCGCGCGGCCATCGACGCAGTCGCAATATCGGCGGCCCGGTAATGCCACGCGAGCGAGAAGCTCTTTTCCTCGACGAACGAACCGGGGATGCGCTCGACGTAGCGTTCGAGGATGGGCCGCACCTGCTTCTTCCAGCGCACGCGGCTCGGGCCGAGCTGCTGCCAGTCGTCGCCCGCGGCGCGCGCCCAAGCGCCATGCTCAGCGACGAGGCGCAACGGCAGCGCGCCAAGCCACCCGCCGAGCGACTCCCGGTCGCGGCCGCTGACGATCACGACCTCGTTGGCAGGGTCTGCGGTCAGGCGGCGGAGCGCGTCGAGCAGCGCGGGAGTTGGCCGCGCGTCCTCAGGACGCTCAGTAAAGGGCGCGAGCGTGCCGTCGTAGTCGAGCAGCAGGAGGCGGCGCGACGATGCCCCATAGGCTGTGAGCAGTTCTTCGCGCAGGCCGTCTTCGAGCTCCTGCTGCCGCAGGCCGCGCGCGGCGTCCGTCGCCTCGATCAGCCGGTCGAGAAAGCGGCCGGCCCACCAGCGGACGTCATGGGTCGCCAGCCACTCGCTCATGGCCGCGCAGCGCGCCAGCCGCTCGCCCTCGGGCATGGTCAGCGCCTGGTGAATAGCTGCGGCGACCTCTTCGCGGCTATTCGGGTTGACGATGATCGCCTCGCGCAGCTCTTTCGCCGCGCCTGCGGTGTCGCTCAACACGAGCACCCCGCCCCTGCAGCGCTGCGCGGCGACGTACTCCTTGACGACCAGGTTCATCCCGTCGCGCAATGGGAGGATCAACGCCACGTCCGCCGCGGCGTAGAGCGCCAGCAACTCAGGGAACGGGACATTCCGGTACATGTAGCGGATGGGCTCCCACGCCAGGTCCGCGTACTTGCTGTTAAGGTTGCCGACGCGCTCATCAATCTCCCGCTTGAGGTAGGCGTAGCGGTCCACTTTCTCGCGCGAGGGCACGACTGACAGCACGAAGACGACCTTGCCGCGCCATTCGGGGTATTGCTCGAGGAAGTATTCGAGGCCGTCGAGGTGCTGCGGGATGCCCTTGGTGTAGTCAAGCCGCGAGATGGAAAAGATGATGCGGGCGCGATCCTGCTCCGGCGCCCCGTTGCGACGGACCAGCTTCGCCAGGTCCTCCTGGCTGGCGGGGGTCTCCGACTCCGCGCTGAAGCGCTCGAAGTCGATGCCCATGGGGAAGACGTCCACCTCGACGACGCGCTCGCCCGCGGCGACCTGGCCGAGGCGATTCTCGTAGCCGAGCACCTGGCGCACGGCAGAAAGGAATGCGTCCATGTAGTCGTAGGTGTGGAAGCCAATCAGGTCGGCGCCCAGGAGTTGCGCGAGGATCTCCCGGCGCTGCGGGAGCAGGCGCAAGATGTCGTACGGCGGAAACGGGATGTGCAGGAAGAAGCCGATGCAGGCGTCGGGCAGGTCCGCGCGCAGCAGGCCGGGCAGCAAGAGCAACTGGTAGTCGTGCACCCACACCTGGTCGCCCGGCTCGTAAATGTCGACGACCGCGCGCGCGAATTGCGCGTTGACCTGCCGGTACGCGTCCCAGTCCGCAGCCGTGTAGCGGGTGTAAGTTGGAAAGGAGTGGAACAGCGGCCAGAGGGTGCGGTTCGAGTAACCCTCATAGAATCGCTCGACCGTGGCTTCTGGGATGAAGACCGGCTCGGCAGCGTATTCGCTGCGGAGCCTGACGCGTGCCTCGGCCTGGTGACGACGCGGGACATCGCCCGGCCACCCGATCCAGACCGCGTTACGCTCCTGGTAGAATGAGCTCAACCCGGTGGCAAGCCCGCCCGCGCTCTCCTTAAACTCCAACTGCCCCTTGTCCGCCTTGACCGTCACCGGCAGGCGGTTCGAGACGATAATCAGCTTCGGCATCCCCGACCTCAACTCGGCGAATCGACAACGGGCGCGCGGTGGGGGCCGCCCTCTCCCCTGCCCTCCAAGCGTACACAATAATTGTTTACATACCGTACTGCTTCCTACAAACAGAATGACAGCGCGGCGCTATGCTAATCCAAGGCGCGCGACGCGCCTGCCGAAGTTGGAGGTGGGAGTGATGGCGAAGTTTTCGAGCAAGGAACTGCCGGAAGGCGTTGAGGGTGAGGATCAGAAATACCTGAAGAAGTGGGGCGACAAGCTGTCGGATTCGACGCGGTACGCGAAGTGGATTAGCAATCCGGACGAGGGCGCGGACCACGACGGGCAATCGCTCGTGACGCGCAACCACGATGTGATCGCGCAATGGGCCGAGGAACGCGGCGCACGGCCCGCCACCGTGGGCGGCACGGAACACGGCGACACGTTGGGCGTGCTGCGGTTCATGTTCGAAGATGGCGACAGCGACCGGCTCGAAGAGGTGAGCTGGGAGGAGTGGTTCAGGACGTTCGACGAGCGCAACCTGGTGATGCTGTTCCAGGAGAACCTCAAGAACGGGAACCAGAGCAACTTCTTCCGGTTTGACAACCCGGAGCGCGAGGACGCTTAGGATGGCCCGGCGGTCTGCTGTCTGCCTGTGGGGTGGGCCGGAACAGCGCGGATGTCTCAGCGCGACGCGCTAGATGGCGAACGCGAGGGGCTGCTCGAACAGATCGAAGCATTGCTCGAGACGCCCCTTGTCGTCCTGGGTTTTGCCTGGCTCGCGCTGCTGATTGTCGACCTGGTGTGGGGCCTGCCGCCGCTGCTGGCAGGCCTCATGACGGTCATCTGGATCATTTTCATACTGGACTTTGCCGTGCGCCTGCTTCTCGCGCCGAGCAAGCGTCTCTTCCTCCGCCGCAACTGGCTTACCGCGATCTCGCTCGTCATCCCCGCGCTGCGCGGGCTGCGCATCATTCGAACGCTGACGATTGCGCGCGCGGGTTTGCGCGGCGCGCGGGTGGTCAGCATCGTCGGCTCGCTTAACCGCGGGATGGGCTCGCTGCGCCGGAGCATGGGCCGGCATGGTTTCGGCTATGTCGTGTCCCTGACCTCGATCGTGACGCTGGTGGGCGCGGCCGGGATGTATGCGTTCGAGGGGCCGGCCGCGCGGCCCGACGGGCTGGCGAGTTACGGCGAGGCGCTGTGGTGGACGTCGATGGTGATGACGACGCTGGGCAGCGGTTACTCCCCGCAAACAGTCGAAGGTCGCATCCTGACCCTCATCCTCGCGCTCTACGCCTTCGCCATCTTCGGGTACGTCACCGCCACGCTGGCGAGCTATCTCGTCGGACGCGACGCAGAGGACCCGACGGCGGAGGTGGCAGGGACGCGCGAATTGCAGGCGCTACGCGAGGAGGTGGCCGCGCTGCGCGAGGAACTCAAGCGGCTGCCGGAGCAGTTGCGGTCGGACGGCGAGTGACCCGCGGGACTACTCGCTTTTGGCGATCCCCTCACGCAGCGCGTAGAGGGTGGCCTGAATGCGGTTGGCCAGGTGGAGCTTGCCGAGGATGTTGCGCACGTGGGTGCGCACGGTCCATTCGCTGATCGTGAGCCGGTCGGCAATCTCCTGATTGGTCAGACCCTGGGCCACTAACTTGAGCACTTCGACCTCGCGCTCCGAGAGAGGCGTCTCCGGGCGCGCCTCGTCGCGCGGGCGATCCAGCTCGCGGATCATCTTGAGGGCAATCGTGGGGTGCAGCGAGGGCTCGCCGCGGTGGACCTCGCGGATGGCGCGCAGGAGCTGTTCGGGCGATGAGTCCTTAAGCAGGTAGCCGAGCGCGCCCGCGCGGATGGCCGGGAACACTTTGTCCTCTTCCGCAAAGCTCGTCAGCACGAGAATAGGCACGTCGGGCTGAAACGCCTTGATCTCAGCGATGGCTTCGAGGCCGCTCTTCCGCGGCATCATGAGGTCCATGAGGATGACGTCGGGCTGGAGCGCGCGCGCCTTGTCAACCGCCTCGACTCCGTCCGCAGCTTCGCCCACAAGCGTCATCCCCGGCTCGCTGCCAATCAGCGTTCGCAGCCCCTCACGGACGATGGGGTGATCTTCCGCCACAAGAATGCGGAGATTGTCCATATTCGCACCTCGCCGGCCCTGGCGTGCCAAACGGCCCTGTAAGTCTAAATGTGTTCCAGCGCGGGCGCCGCGACCCGCAGCGGCACGCGAGCGGTGACCTTCGTCCCCGCGCCGATGTCGGAGTGGATACTTAGCTCGCCACCAAGCTGCCGGGTGCGGTCGCGCATGCTCGCAATGCCCATGCCACCCTTGCCCTCAGCAGCGATGACGTCGAACCCGCGGCCGTCGTCCTCGATCTCCAGGGCAACATCGTCCACGTCCACGTACAGGCGCACCGTCTCGCGCGTCGCAAATGCGTGCTTGAGCGCATTGTTGAGCGCCTCCTGTGCGATGCGGTAGAGGCCTTCGGCCACCCCTGGCGTGAGGTCAATGAAACC
>JALOOB010000012.1 GCA_025454635.1 Anaerolineae bacterium | reverse complement strand
ATCCTGGCGTGTGAGGCCGACATCGTCGTTGGGGATCGCGGGGTGGCTGCGCATGCGGAGTTTTCGCCAGTTAAGCGGTTCCTGCAACGGTTCGGGAGCTGGGTCGTGCAGCGGGCGGCGGGCGTGCCGATTCCCGACGCGACCAGCGGTTTTCGAGCGTTCAGCCGGGAGGCTGCGCTGCGCCTCAACGTGCTGAGCGAGTACACTTACACGCTCGAAACGCTGATTCAGGCGGGTCAGCGCGGTATGAAGGTTGCCTTCACGCCGATCCGGACCAACAGCCAGACGCGCAAGTCCCGCCTGATCCGGAGTATCCCCTCCTTCCTGATGCTGTCGATCATCACGATCGTCAGGTTCTACACGATGTACAGGCCACTGCGCGTGTTCATGACGCTCGGCGCGGCGCTGCTCGGCGCGGCGCTGCTCCTCGGGCTGAGGTTCCTCTATTTCTATCTTGGCGGCTCGGGCTCAGGCCACGTGCAATCGCTCATCCTCGCGGCCATTTTAGCGATCGTCGGATTTCAAGTTGGCCTGATCGGGCTGGTTGCGGACCTGGTTAGCATGAACCGCAAGATGATGGAAGAGGTGGTTTACCGGCAGCGCGTCTCGGCCAACGATGCCGGTCGCATTCGGAGTGAGCCGCCCGCTGCGCTCCGTCGCGGTTGAGCAACATGCGCATCTGCTTTGTCGCATCGTCATTCCCCAAGCACGCCACCGACGGCTCCGCTCGCTTCATTCGATCCATGGCCGAGGCGCTGGTCGACCGCGGCCACGAGGTCGACGTCCTGATCCCGCACCATCCCGACCTGCGACTGCCTGCGAATGACAAGATCGGGGTGACCGCGTTTCGCTATGTGTGGCCCTCGTCGCTCGCCATCATGGGCTATTCGGAGGCCATGGTGAGCGACACCGCGCTCGTGCCCGTGTCGTATGCGCTGGCGCCGCTGTTTGCGCTCAACGAAGCGCGCGCGCTGCTGTCGCTGCACCGGCGGCGCCGGTACGACATCGTCCACGCGCACTGGGTGATCCCGAACGGCGCGGTGGCGGCGCTGACCGCAGGCGTGACGAAGCGCCCGCTCGTGATCAGCCTGCACGGCTCCGACATCTTCTTCTCCGTCCGCAAGCCGCTCCTCGGCAAGGTGGCGGGCTGGACGATGCGGCGCGCGGCCGGGGTGACCGCGTGCAGCGAGGAGATCGCGAGCCATGCGTGCGCGCTCGGCGCGCGGCCCAGTGCGCTGCACCTGCTTCCCTGGGGCGCGGACCCTGCGCGCTTCATCGCGGAGCGCTCGGAAGCGCGCGGCCAACTGGGCATCACGGCCGATGCGCAGATCATCCTGAGCCTGGGGCGCTTGGTCAAGAAGAAGGGCTTGAATGTCCTGCTCCAGGCGCTGCCCGCGGTCTTTGCGCGCGCGCCGCTCGCGCGGTGCGTCATTGCGGGCGGGGGCCCGGAGTTGGAGCCGCTCAGGACGCAGGCGGCGGAACTCGGCATTGCGGAGCGGGTCGAGTTCGCCGGGCCGGTCGAGTGGAATCGCATCCCCGAGCTCCTAGCCGCGTGCGACGTCTTCGTCGCGCCTTCGGTTCACGACGAGAACGGCAATGTGGACGGGCTGCCGACCACGGTGCTTGAAGCAATGGCCGCGGGGCGGCCGGTGGTCGCAAGTCGGGTTGCGGGGATGGAACTGGTGGTTAAGCCGGGGGAAACGGGGATGCTCGTCCCGGAATACGACGCCCCTGCGCTGGCGGACGCGCTGGCCACTGTGCTCGAACAGCCCCTCTTGCGCGCGGCGCTGGGCGCGGGCGCGCGGCGGGCGGTCGAGCGCGAGTTCAACTGGCGCAACGTGGCCGCGCGCTTCGAGCAGATCTACGAAGGCGCGCTCCGCTCATGACGCCCGTGCGCTCCCGTCCCGTGCGCGTCCTCGAATTGATCTCCGGCCTCGCGCTGGAATCGGTGTCGGGCGGCGTGGCGCGCTTTGTGACCGAGCTCGCGCAGGCATTTGATCCGCAGCGCGTTCAGGCCAGCATCGCAGCGATCTGGGATTACGGCACGCCGTTCGAAGGGCCGCGGGCTGCTGCTCTGACCGAAGCCGGGATTCCCACAGTGGTTGCCGCACCGTGGGACGAGAGCGGCGCGTACCGGAGTTGCGTGGCGGGGCTGGCCGGCCTGCGTCGCGAACTGCGCGACACGGTCGATATTGCGCACAGCCACGGCGAGTTCAGCGATCTTGCGGCCATTGCCGTGCGGCGGCAGGTCGGCGCGCGACACCTCGTGCGGACAGTTCACAACGAGCGCGAATGGGGCAAGCGGCCGCTGTGGGGCAAGCTGTTCCCCAATTTCGTCTATCCCTGGTTCTTCGGGGCCGACCTCGCGGTCTCGCAGCGCGCCGCGGACAACCTCGACCGGCGGCCGCTTGCGCGCGCGCTCGGAAAAAGCGCGTTGTACATTCCGAACGCCCTCAACTTCGAGCGCTTCACGCAGGTCAGGGTGGACCGGAGGCAGAAGCGCGAGAGCTTGGGTCTCCCCTCCGATGCCTTCGTCGTCGGCAGCGTCGGACGCCTCGTTCCGCAGAAGGGGTACGACACGCTTCTGGCCGCGATCCCCGCGGTCCTGGCGGAGTGCCCGCGCGCTCGCTTCGTCCTGGTGGGCGCGGGCGCGCAGCGGGAGGCGCTGGTCGAACAGGCGCGGGCGCTGGGAGTTGCGGATGCGCTGACCCTGACCGGCGCGCGGCCGGACGTGGCCGAGCTGCTGCGGACGTTCGACCTGTTTGTCTCCCCGTCGCGCTATGAAGGGCTGCCGACCGTGGTGCTGGAGGCCATCGCGTCGGGGGCGCCGGTCGTGGCGACGCGGGTGTCGGGGAACAGCGAGTTGATCGAGGATGGCGTTTCCGGGCTGCTGGTTCCGCCGGAGGATCCCCCGGCGCTGGCCCAGGCCATTTTAAGGATGGCGAACGGCGCAGCGCCCGCAGCCGAGATGGCCGCGCGGGCGCTCGAACGCGCGCAGGCCTCCTACTCGCTCGACTCGGTGGCCGCGCGCTACGCCGACTTCTATGAGAGCCTGATGGGCGAGCGAGGGACGGCTCGGACGTGAAGATACTCGTCACGAACGTCCACTCGGCGGAGAACGCGGGCGACCGGGTCCTGCTGGAAGTGACCCTGGAAGAACTGCGCGCCACCTTTCCGGGGAGCGAGATCACCGTTGCGATCAACGATGCGCGGGGCGCGGAGGCGTGTCCTGGCGCGCGGTACGCCGGCTCGTTCACCGGTTGGTTCAAGGCCGCGGGCGACAAGGGTGGCGGATGGCGGAGAAGTCGCCTGCTGTGGCTGCCCGTGTGGGCGGTTCAGAGCTGGCTCGTCGCGCTGACCGGCCGCTACCTGGGGCGTCCCTGGCCGCTGCCGAAGGACCCGGCGCGCCGCGAGCTGCTGCTTGCGTATCGCGAGTCGGATTTCGTCGTGAGCTGTCCGGGCAACTTCTTCTTCAGCACGTCGGGCCTGGGGATTCCCTTCCTGCTGTCCGTCTACGCGCTTGCCCACGGCTGGCTGGCGGGCAAGCCGCTCTACATGATGCCGCAGACGATCGGTCCGCTCACCCGGCGGCGCGAACGCTGGTCGCTGGGCTGGGTGCTCAGGCGAATGCGCTTCGTTTCAGTGCGGGACGAGACATCACTGGCGACCGTCGCCTCGTTGGGCATCCCGCGCGAACGCTGCCGCGTCCTGCCCGACATCGCGTTTCTGTTTCGCGGCGCGGGCGATCTCCGGCCGTTTGAGGCGCTCGCGCGAGGGGAGGACCTCCCGCGACCGTATGTGGGCGCAACAGTCATCGACTGGGGCGCGCTTAACCGCCGGTTTGCGAGACAGGCCGGCTACGAGCAGGCAGTAGCGGCTGCGGTGTCCGAGTTCCTCGCGCGGCATGGGGGCACGGTGTTTCTCTTTCCGCAGGTAACCGGGCCGAGCCAGGCGGAGGACGACCGCCGGCCCGCCGCGCGGGTAGCGCAGCTTGTGACGGCTGCGAGCGAGCGGGTCGTTCTTGTCGATGCGGTCTGGTCGCCCGGGCAGTTGCGCGCCGCGTATGGGCAGATGGACGCGTTCATCGGCACGCGGCTCCACTCCAACATTTTCGCGCTGACCGCCGGGACGGTCGCCGTGGCGATCGCCTACCAGTACAAGACGCACGGCATCTTCAAGATGCTGGGGCTGAGCGAGTGGGTGATCGACATCGAGGAGGTCGATGCGGGGCTGCTGTCGGCGCGGCTCGAAGCGCTGTGGCAGCGCCGCGCAGAGGTGCGCGCGGAGATCGACGCGCGGCTGCCTGCGCTCCAGGAAGAAGCGCGTGCGGCGGTCGCGGCTATCGCGGCTGACTTCGGGCAGTTGGGCGCGGGCCCGAGCGCGCGAGGACGTTGATGAAACCGCTGCGCGTGCTATATCTTATCAACGGCTTTGCGGTGGGCGGGCCGGTGGGGGGCGCGGAGCGTTTCACCCTCAGCCTCGCGCGCGCGCTGGATCGGGACCAAGTCGAGCCGGTCCTGGCCGGGCTGTGGCAGTGGGATTCGCCTTTTGAGGCGGACTGGCTTGCGCGGCTGCGCGGGGAAGGGCTGGCAGCGTTCGTCGGCGCGCCGAAAGACGACTCGGCGCCCCTGCGTAATATCCTCGACTCGATCCGCGCGCTCAGGGCGCAACTCCCGGCTCCGGTTGACATTATCCACAGCCAGTGCGACTTCGGCGATCTGGTGGCGCTGACGCTCCGACGCGGGCTGGCCGCACGCGCGCTCCTGCGGACCGCGCACAACGAGCGCGAATGGGCAAAACGGCCATGGCGGCGCGTCGTGTTCACGAACGGTCTGTACCCGTTCGTCTACCGGGCCGAACTCGGTGTGTCGCAGAAGGTGGTCAGCAACCTGGACGCCCGGCCGCTGGCGCGCCTGCTCGGGCGGCGCGGCATCCTCGCCTACAACGCCCTCGACTTCGGCCGGTTTGACCATCGGGACGCGACCGACCGGGCGGAAGTCCGCCGTGGGCTCGGGATTCCGCCGGATGCCTACGTGGCCTGCACAGTGGGCCGGCTTGCGCCGCAGAAGGGTCTCGACGCGCTGCTACGCGCCGCGGAACGCGTGCTTGCGCAGCGGGCCGATGCGTGGTTTGTTATTGTGGGCAGCGGCGAGCTGGCGGACGCGCTCCGCGCGCTGGCCGCGGAACTGGGGATCGCTGAGCGCGTGCTGTTTACCGGCGCGCGGCAGGACGTGGAGCGGCTGCTTCCCGCGTTCGACCTGTTTGTGTCTTCCTCCCTTTGGGAGGGCCTGCCGACCGCGATTCTGGAGGCGATGGCGGCGCGCGTGCCCGTGGTCGCCACGCGCGTGTCCGGCACGGTCGAGCTGGTCGAAGACCGCGAAACCGGATTGCTGGCGCCGCCTGGTGATGCCGCGGCGCTGGCCGAGGTTATCCTGTGGATCATGGCGCGACCTGAGACGGCAGCCGAAATGGCCGGCCGCGCGCGGCAGCGCGCCGCGGCGCAATTCGACATTTCGGCAATTGCGCGGCAACATGAAGCCCTGTACCGGAACCTGATGCGGAACGCGTGAGCGCGGCCCGTCCTTACTGGAGCGCAACGACGAGATGAAGCAGCCGAACATTCTTCTGATTATCCTGGACGCCACGCGCGCGGACTACTGCTCGCCTTATAACCCGGCACAGCCATCTACACCCGCATTGGGAGAACTGGCCGCGGAAGGATGCGTGTTCGAGAATGCGTTTGCCTGCGCGCCGTGGACCCTGCCCGCGATGGCGTCGATCCTGACGGGCCTCTATCCTTCGCAAATGGACATCGAGGCGAAGCGGGTCCTGTCCCAGGATTATCCGAGCCTGCCTGCCGCCCTGCGCGCTGAAGGGTATGCGACCTTCGCGATCAGCAAGAATAGCTGGCTGAGCGCGTCTTTCGGGCTGACCAGGGATTTCGACGATTTCCACAAGCTGTGGCAGGTGCTTCAGACCGACACCGACCTGACGCAGGTCACTCTCGCCCAGGCCTACCCCGAACAGAACCTGCTGTTTGGCGCGGCCAAAGGCATCGCTCGCGGCAATCCCTTGAAGAACGCGGTTAATCTCGCGAGTCGGAGATTGAAGCCGCTGCGAGATGCGGACTACGGCGCGCGACGCACGCTCAAGCCGGCGCAGCAGTGGATCGCGAAGCAGAGCGGACCCTGGTTCGCGATGGTCCATTATCTCGAAGCGCACCTGGAGTACAAGCCGCCGCAGGAGTGGGCACGCCGCTTTGTCGACGATTGGCCACTGGCTGAGAAACTGCTCGCCGCCGACCAGACGCGCCTCTGTTACCGGCACGTCACGGGCGTGGAGCGGCTGACCGACGACGAGTTGCGCGTTTGGGGGCAGCTGTATGCCGCGGAGGTGGCGTATCAGGATGACGCAATGGGGCAGTTGCTGCGCTGGCTGGAGCACACGGGTCGCAGCGATGACACGCTCACCATTGTGGTGGCGGATCACGGCGAGAGTCTCGGCGAGCATAGTCTCCTGAACCACCTCTACGGCCTGTACGAGCCGCTAATCCGCGTGCCGCTAGTCATGCGCGGGCCGGGGATCGAGAAGGGCAAGCGGGTCAGCAGCCTCGCGCAGACGAACGACATCTACGGCACGGCGCTTGCGGCTGCCGGCGCGACGCTCCCGCCCGGCGCGCGCTCGCTGCTGGATGCGGGCGCTGCGCGGTCCTGGATCGTCTCCGAGTACGGCGCCCCGCGCGTTCCCCACCACGAGCTCCTGACGCGCTATGGCCTCCGCGCCGAGGACTTTGCGCCTTTCCTCCGCAGCCTCCAGTCGGTGCGCACAGGGCAACACAAACTCATTATCGGTTCCGACGGGGTTGTGGAGCTGTATGATCTTGCGAGCGATCCAGGCGAGAGCGTGAACCGCGTCGGCGATGCGCCGGAGCTACTGGCGCGGATGCAGGGCCTGCTCGCGCAGTGGCGGGCGGAGGTTGGGCTGGCGTCGACTGAGGGAAGCGCGCCTGCTGCCCGGCCGGAAGTCGCGCCGGAAGTTGCCGCCCGCCTGCGCGCGCTCGGATACCTGGACTAACATGGCGCTCGGCGCGTTGCCCAGTCGCAAGCAAATCCTCGCCAACTTCGCTGCGCTGGTCTCCGGCATGGGCTTCGCCCGGTTGATGACCGCCGTGGCGCTGATCCTGCTCGCGCGCCAGGTTGGTCCCAGCGCCTACGGCCAGTACCTCGCCTGCTTCTCGCTGGCGCGGCTCACGTCGGTGGCCTTCTCCTGGGGCCTGGACAGCTGGATTCTCTGGCGGGGCAGCAACGCGTCGAAGAGCGAACTTGCGGTGCAGAGCGGCAATACGCTGACCTGGAAGCTCAGCCTTGGATTCCTGTGGCTGGGCGGGCTGTATCTCGCGTCGCGCGTGTTGAACCCCGAGGTCTTCCCGCCCGTCGTCCTCATGACGACCGCCCTGTTTGTGTGGACCGATGACATGACGAACACGGCGTGGAGTGTCTTCAAGAGCACCCTGCGCAACGACGTGACGCTCAAGCTCATTGCGCCCATCCAACTCGGGCTCGTGCTGGTCACGCTCGCGCTGATCTATGCGGGCGCGCAGTATCTGCTGCCCTTTCTGTGGGGGCGGCTGGCCGTCTCGGCGCTGGGCTGCCTTGTCGGCATCGCCCTACTTCGCCGCAACTTCGGGCTTGGCTTTGAGCGGACTGCGATGGCGCCCATGTTGCGGGCGGCCGCCCCGTTTGCCGTCTCGCTGATGCTCGCCCTCATCTACGAGCGTGTCGACGTGACCATCGTCGCGCAGTTTCTCGGCGCTGAGCAGGCAGGCATCTACGGCCCTGCGTCGACGATCACCACGACCCTCTTTCTCGTGCCGCTAGCCGCGTACTCGGTGATGGTCCCCGTGTTCACGCGCGCCTACGCGGCCGACGATCGCTCGTTCGCCCAGACATTGCGCCTTTTCGTGGTGGCGAACACGGTAATGGGCGCGGTTCTCGCCGGAGCCCTGGCCCTTTCCGCAAGCTGGGTTGTGGCGCGGCTCTACGGGGCGCAGTACGTGGCCAGCGGGCCCTTGCTTGCCATTCTCTCGCTGGTGCTGGGCTTGCGCTGCGTTACGTTTGCGTTGGCTGCCGCGGTCGTCGCGACGGGCCGGCAGACTCGCCGCTTGTACGTGCAGGGTGTCGCCGCCGCGCTGAGCGTCTTCGTCAATCTGGCCATCGTTAATGCGTTTGGCGTGCGGGGGGTCGCCTGGGTCTACGTCTTTACTGAGGCTGTTATTCTGGTCGGTTACTGGCTGGCGCTCGGCGCGGCCCGTCCGTGGCTGCTGCGCCGGCCCGCGCCGTAAGTCGCGCGGCATTCACCTGGTCCGCTCGATGCGCAGCCGCGCGCGCTGCGTCCACCGGAACTCATCCTCGCGGCCCGCAAAGAACTCGTCCACCGCGCGTTTGCACCCGGACCAGTCCCGGTAGTCGTCGATCACCAACATCCCGCCCACGACAAGGTGCGGCGTGATCCTCTCCAGGCATAGCATGACGGACTCATACCAGTCGCAGTCGATGTGCGCCAGCGCGACGGGCTCGTCGACGCGCAGCGTGTCCTCGAACAGCCCCGGATACAAGCGCACACGCTCCTGCGCCAGCTCGACGCCGAAGAACTCGAGGTTCCGCTGCACCTTCGTCAGCAGGCCGTCCTCGTAGCCGTAGTAGTGGTCGCCCTGGATGCCGGCCGATTTGCCGCTCGCGATCTCAGCGTAGCGCGCATGCGCATCCGGCCCATCGCTCGCGGACGGCGGCGGGATCATGCCGAAAACGTCATAGAGCTCCAGCGACCGCTCCCGCGCCTTAGAACGCGCAAGGATGATCGCGGAGCCCCCAAGGGCTACTCCCGCCTCGATGATGACGCCCGCGGCCTGGCGCGCTTCCAGTTGCCGGACCGCGTCGTAGAGATCGGTCAGCGCCTGGCTGCTCAGGTAGGTTAGTTTCCGCCGGCGCACGTCGCGAATCAACGCGCGCATGGCCGGATCGCTTAGCCCGAGGCGAGCGCTGGTCAGCGCCCGGGTCAGAAGGTTATCAGGCATAGGAGCCAATTAACTCGCGGAAACAAGAGACCCCACGCAACACTCATTAGGGCGAGCGCTTGCGTGAGGTCTCGGTCAAGGCCTGCCAGCCATCTGGCCGGCAGGTCTTGGATTAGCGAGGGCGGTCTCTCCGCTGCAAGAGCGTCAGGGCCGCGTCGCGAACTTATTGAACGGGCGTGCCGTTGTAGTCCTCGGCCACGATGCCCGCAGCGGTCTGCGAGGAGATGCGGACGATCGCAACCAGCTGGCTGCCAGACGGCCCTTCGACGATCACGGAGCCGCCGAAGCCGCCGCCCGGATTCGCCTCAGGATTGCCGAACTCGCTCAGTTCCTGCGTGCCCGGGTTCGTCGCAGTGGCCATCATCGCATTCGAGTTGGACTTTTCGCCGGCCGGGATCGAGGCGATGGTGTGCGTGCCGACAACCTGGCCGTTCTTGTTCAGGTACCGAACACTCACGCCATTCACAGCCGCGCCGCCGATGTTCTGGATGGCGATGGCGCCGCGCTGGTACTGGCCGGTCGAGAACTTGGTCTCGCTCCAGCGAACGTACGGCAGGGCCAGCTTGGCAGCGCCGCTCGTCTCGCCGAGGAACGCGGTGTAGCGGCCCGAGCCACCGACCTTGCCGATCACAACGATCGGGGCGCCCGTGCTCGTGATCGTGGCCGCGCCGGAGAAGCCGGCCGGCACGCCGGTCGTGCAGCCGCTGAAGCTCCGCTTGCCACCGGCCGCGATGCTGGCGGTCTCGGTTGCGCCGTTCGAGTAGGTCACGGTCACGTTCGCCGCATCCGCGCTGCTGGTGTTCTGCACGGCGTAGGCGGAGGTGGTGCCGAAGGCCTGGCAGAGCGCAGTCGCCATGTAGACGGTGTTGCCCGCAGCCGAGCTCGGAATGCCCTCGAAGGCGCGCACGCCGACGTTGTTCGTCTGCAGCTCAAGGACAGTGCCCACGATGTTCGCGGCATTGGCCGTGCCGGTGGCGACTGCCGAGGCAACGGCCGAACCGTCGAAGGCGGGGCCGAGTTCAGTGATCGCGCCCGCATCGTAATACTTAGCCGCGCCAGCCGGGACGTTGGTCTCGGTCATGGTGTGGGCCGCAGCGAGCTCGCCGACGCGGAAGAACTTCACGGTGATATCAACCGCACCGTCCGACGCATTCTGGATCGAGAACTTGCTGCTGGTATTGAACTGATTCTTCAGGACGGAGGCCAGCAGCACCTGGGGAGCGCCTGCCGAGAAGCCATTGGACAGCGGGCGGTTCCTCACCGTGCTCGTGGTCGGCTGCGGGATCTGCACCAGCGTCGCGACGATCGACTGATCGGAGCTCAGCACGGCCGAACCCATGAAGCCGGCGGGAAGGGCCTCGGCGCCGGAGAGGCTGCCGAGGGCGAGGGACGAACCAGCGTTGGCCGCCAGGTCGCGCTCGACGGTGTGGGCGCTTGCGCTCTTCTCATTATAGAAGCTAAAGACCACATGCGCCGGCGCATTGCTGACATTTTGGTAGGTGATTGCCGAGGCGAACTTGGTCTCGTAGCCGGTCTCCGCAGAAACCATGCCAACCGAGGCCAGGAGAAGGACCACGCTCAGCAAAAGTACCATCTGATGTCGCCGCATAATTTTCTCCTTTCAAGAGAACAGCGAGTGTTATTTCGCGCAAGATCAATCGAAACGCCTGACTTGATCTATTTGCCGTTGCAGTGTAACATCCGGCAGAACCGAAAGGCAATACTCCGATGGTAGTATTGTCGCCCCCGAGCGGGATTATTCGCCCTTCAGGCAAGGCAAAGCCGCATCGCTGCGGCCGCGCGAGCGCCTGAGGGCTGCGCATACAGGAAGTGAGATGGTTCTTCAACGATTTGCGCTTGCCGCATTGCTCGGCATTCTGATCCTGGCGCTGGCTGCGTGCAACCCCGGGTTGACCGTGCCGCCTGCGCCAACGCTGCCAGTCAGTCCTTTGCCGACCCAGGCCCCGCTGCCGACCGCAGCGGCCAACACCCCGGGCGTCCTGGAGAGCCCGCTGCCTGTTCCGGTTACGCCGGATGCCGGAACGGCATCAGCGACCGGGCGCCTGATCAACGCGAGCACGAGCGAACCGCTCACGAATCAGAGCCTGAGCCTCGGCGCGATCATCTGTCCGCCAGATGTGGCCGAAGAGGATAAGCGGGACCTGTGCGTCTACGCGATCGACGCGGCTTTCGACCCCTCCACCCTGACCGACAACGCGGGCCGCTTTACCTTTGCGAGCATCAAGGCAGGGGAATACGTCATGGTTGTCGGCAACCCCGAGGCGAAGCACACGATCCTGGCCAATTCAGCGAACCAGCCGCTGATCTGGAAGGTCGAGGCGGACAAGGTGACGGACTTCGGCGACCTCGAAGTGGACCTCCGCTGAAGACGCCGACAGGCCGGGGAAGTTAGATGCCTGATCAGAGTGGCGCTGCGCGTCCAGCTTCCGCTCTTCGACCCGTCGCGGGCTATGAGCGGATAGCCGTGGTTTCGGGCCTGCCGCGTTCTGGAACGTCGATGATGATGCGCGTGCTGGAGGCGGGCGGGCTTGCGCCGCTAACGGACGAGATTCGCGCAGCGGACGTTGATAACCCGCGGGGGTACTTCGAATTCGAGCGCGTGAAGCGGCTGCCGCAGGGCGACGTGGCGTGGCTCGACGAGGCGCGCGGCAAGTGCGTGAAGGTTATCTCGGCGCTGCTTACATACCTGCCGCCGACGCACCGATACGACGTGATCTTCATGCGGCGGCACCTGGAAGAGGTGCTGCGCTCGCAGCGCAAAATGCTCGAGCGCCGCGGTCAGCCCGCGCCGGACGATGACGCAGCAATGAGCGCGTTGCTGGAAGAGCACGCGGCGAGCGTGCGGCAGTGGGCTGCAAGTCAGCCGAACATTGCCCTGCTAGAAGTTGACTATAACGCCATGATGGCCGCCCCCACGACCTTCGTGGCGCAGGTGCGCGAGCTCCTGGGCGTCGATTTGGAAGCGACTGCGATGGCGGCAGCCGTCGACGCGACGCTCTACCGTAACCGGAGGCCGGCTAACGGCTAGACCTCCCAACAACTCGCTTGCCCGCTAACGCTGCCCCACATCGCTCCCATCCCCCACGCGACTCTAAATGCCTTGCCATGCGTTTGTTGGTATTGAAAGCCGCTCGGCTGAGAGAGTTTGGGCGGAGACCCTGCCGATGGTACAATTCGTTGAGATGAATGATGATTTGCTGCGAGACGGGCTGCGCTTCCGTGTTCTGATGGTCGCGCCGACCAGCTTTTTCGCGGACTACGGATGTCATGTCCGGATCCTCGAGGAGGCCCAGGCGCTCCAGGCGATGGGCCACAGGGTGACCATTGCGACTTACCACAACGGCAGCACGGCGCCGGGCCTGGACATCCGCCGCTCGCTGGCCGTCCCTGGCCGGAGCAGCTTCGAGGTCGGCTCCAGCCGCCACAAGATCGCGTTTGACGCGCTGCTCGGCGCGCGCATTCTGTCGTTGCTGGCGCGAGAGCGTTTCGACGTGATCCACGGCCACCTGCATGAAGGTGCGCTGATGGCGCTCACACTCGGGCGGTTGTGGCGCATCCCCACCGTCTTCGACTTTCAGGGCTCGATGACGGGCGAAATGCTCGATCACGGCTTTCTTCGACCGGATGGGCGCTTTTATAAACCGATGCGCCGGCTCGAAACGTGGATCGACCGTCGCTCGCCGGTCATCTTCACCAGTTCAGTCAATGCGCGCGGGCTGTTGCTTGACGAGTTCGGGTGCGCGCCCGAACGGGTGACCGTGCTGCCGGACGCGGTCAACGGGGAGAAGTTCCGCCCCGCGGCCCAACAGGATCCTGCCGCGCTCGTCGAGCTGCGCGTCAACCTGGGCATCCCGGCAAACAGCCGGCTGATCGTCTATCTGGGCCTGCTTGCGGAGTACCAGGGAACCGGTTTATTGCTCGATGCGATGGCCCGGTTGGCCGCGCGCAATCCTGACGCGCACCTGCTGCTGATGGGTTTTCCCAACGTGGAGCGCTACCGGCAGCAAGCGCAGGCGCTCGGTATCGGCGACCGCGTGACCCTAACCGGGCGAGTGCCGTACGATTTCGCGCCTCAGATGCTGGCCCTCGGCGACGTGGCGGTCTCTCCGAAGCTGAGCCTGACTGAGGGCGCGGGCAAGCTGCTGAACTATATGGCGATGGGCCTGCCAACCGTGTCCTTCGACACGCCGGTCGCGCGGGAGTATCTGGGCAACGACGGCCTCTATGCCGAGCCCGGCAATGTCGAGGCGCTCGCAGCGCAACTGGCGCGCGCGCTGGCATCCGTTGGCGAAGAAGCCTCCGCGATCCGCGCCAGCGGCGGGCGGCTGCGCGAGCGCGCGCTGACCTGCTATCGCTGGGACGGTGTGGCCGAGCAGATCACGCGGGCGTATGCGGGCTTGCTGGGGCGGCTGCCTGCCCCTGGCGCAGCATCGCGGTCGCTTCAGCGGGGCGCGGCGAACGAGTATTCCACCGGCCGAAGCGCGGCCGGACCGACTAGGTAATTGAGGTAGTTTTGGCGTTTCCCCTGGTTTCTACTCCGCGGCGGGATGGTTCAGCTCCTTCGCTGATCTGGCATCTGCGCGAATTGCTTCGCTATCGAAGCCTCGTGCTGAACCTCGTCGTGCGCGATCTAAAGTCCCGTTACAAGCGCAGCGTGCTTGGTTTCCTGTGGAGCTTGCTCAACCCGCTGGCGATGATGCTGGTCTTCACCGTGGTCTTCACCATCATCATGCCAAGCCAGATCGAGAACTACCCGATCTTTCTGCTTTGCGGGTTGCTGCCGTGGAATTTCTTCACCGGCGCGCTGATGCTATCCATTAACAGCGTGATCGGCAACGCGAACCTGGTCAAGAAGGTTTACTTCCCGCGCGAGGTGCTGCCGCTGAGCGCGGTGCTGGCAAACCTGGTGAATTTCCTGCTTGGGCTGGCCGTGCTGTTCGTCGCGCTGATCTTCTTTCACAGCCATTTCAGCCCGTGGCTCTGGCTGCTGCCCGTCGTCATCCTGATTCAGACCTGCTTTACGCTCGGCGTCGCATTCTTTCTGGCCGCCATCAACGTGTACTATCGGGACACGCTGATGATCATGGACGTCGTCCTGCTGGCATGGTTTTTCCTCACCCCGGTTGTGTACTCCATAGCCATCCTGCCTTCCAGCTACGAGATCCTGGGCGTGACGGTCAACGTGCAACGGCTGATGTATATCTTGAATCCCATGGCGTCGCTGATTGCTGCGTATCGCGATCTGCTCTACTGGGGCTACCGCACGGACCTCGATTTCTTCCTGCGGACGGCCGTGACAGCGATTGCGGTCCTGATTGCCGGCTACTGGTACTTTGTGCGCCACAGCTACGACTTCGGGGAGAAGGTTTAGGCCACACATGAATATCGCGAAGCTGACTCGCTCTTCACTGCTCGCGTTCATCGTCGCAACCTCCATCATCGCCTTTGCGGCGAGCGCACAGGTCGCATCGGCCGCAGGCGCGCCGGCTTCCGCAGGCGATTTCTCCGCGCCACAGGAGCTCGGTCCGAGCTGCCGGTACGGAGTCGCTGCCCTGGGCCAGGGGCAACTTGCGTGGATGGACGATTTGAACGCGGGCTGGTTTGTCACGTTTGGTCCAAATGGCGACAGCAGCGGACAGCCCGAGTTCGTGCCGATCGTACGCGTCAAGCAGAACAAACAGGGCTGCGCATATCTTCCGGGCTACAAGGCTGATCCGCCGCTTACGCCTCAGGGGCTGGGCGCGGCGGTGTTGAGCCGGCCCGGCCATTTGTGGATCGTCGGCAACGAGCCCGATCGGGGGCCTAACCCGGAGAGCTGCACGCAGGGCGTTCAGGACGACACGCATCCGGACGTATACGCGCGCGCCTATCACGATATCTACTACTACATCAAAAACATTGACCCGACTGCGCGCGTCGCCAATGCCGGTTTGGTGCAGGTGACTCCGGGACGGCTGCAATATCTCGACAAGGTGTGGGACGCGTATCAGCGCTTCTACGGCGGCAACTGGCCCGTCGACGTGTGGAACATGCACCTGTACGTCTTGCCCGAGGTGGACCCGGCCGGGAAGCCGAACGGGATCGCAGGCGTGGCGGTGGGCACTGATCCGGCGCTGGGCATCCGCGAGAGCGGCAACGACAAGAACAAGTGCGCCGACCCGAACGTATACTGCTGGGCTGAGCACGACAATATGACCGAGTTCACCAAGCAGGTCCGTGCCATGCGCACCTGGATGAAGGACCGCGGCCAACAGCAGAAGCCGCTCATGCTGTCGGAATACTCGATCCTCTACCCCTACGAGGTTGATTCGCCGGGAAGTTGCTTCCTGCAGGACGAATACGGCAATTGCTTCACGCCCGAGCGTGTGCGCACGTTCCTCAACAACAGCATGAGCTACCTCGAAACCGCGGCCGATCCGAATCTGGGCTATGCGCGGGACGGCAACCGCCTCGTGCAGCGGTGGCTGTGGTTTAGCATTGCCAACACGGGTGTGGGGCAGGCAAGCAACTTGCTGAATCCTTCTGGCACCGCCCTGACGCTCCCGGGAGGGGCCTACTCGACCCGGGCTGCTGCGGCGGCGCGCTACATCAACCTTTTCCCCGCCTCAACTTCCGGCACGGCGCTACCTGCAGTCGGCGGCGTGTCGAAGGTCGTTCTACGCGCCGAAGTCCGCAACGTGGGCGCAAATGAAACCAGCGGCAAGACGACCGTGACCTTTTATGCGGACGCGGCGCTCACGCAGCCCATTGGTTCGTCCATCCTGATCGACCGGCTGCGCGGGTGCGAGGCCAACGGGGTGCCAGCGAGCGTCGTGTGGCCGGGGCGGACACCTGGGTGGTGGGATTACTGGGTGGTCGTGGACTCGCCGAACTTCTGGGAGGAGTCGAACGAGCTCGACAACGTGCTCAAGGGCCGCGTTTTTGTAGGCTCAGGATGGACTTATCTGCCCGTAATGACTCGCTAGACGCGCCGTCTGTGTCCGATTCGCGCGGGTTCGCGGTCTGGGCGCGGCGTCTGGCATTGCCGGCCATAATCGGGCTCGCGCTCCTGATGATCCTTCCGCTGGCGCTCAACACGCGCATCGCAGAGTACGACGAAGCGGTCCTGCTCGACGCGGCGCGGAATATCCAGCGGGTCGGCCTGCCGCTGCGATCCGTCGGGACGGGCGGCGCGCCGCTGCTCGAGCACACGCCGGCTTACGCATTTCTGCTCAGCCTTTACGCCCCCAAACCCGGAGACGGTCTGTTCCTTGCGCGCGGGGTGACGGCGCTGGCCGGCCTGCTGTGCGTGTTGCTTTCCTACGCCATCGCCGCTGCGCTTGCGGGCCGGCGGGCCGGCCTCCTCGCGGCCGCGTTTGTGGCGCTGAACGCGTTCCTGGCCGTGTATGCGTACTTCGTCCGGATGGAGACGTTCATGGCCGCGGGGATCCTGGCCGCGTTTTATCTCCTCGTCCGGCGCCGCCCGCTCACGCTGGGTCATTGTCTCGGGGCAGGGATCGCGCTGGCCGCGGCCACCCTGTTCAAGGAGTTCGCGCTCGTGGCCGTCGTTCCTGCAGCGGTCTTTGCCGCGCTGACCGGGGGCAAAGCGATACGCTCGCGCGCCGCGGCCGCGATGGCGGTCGCGGCGCCCCCGCTGCTCGCGCTCCTCGCCTGGGGCGTCTGGGCGAGTGCGCTCTGGCCGACACAGTTCCGCGCGGCGATGGAGCGCTGGCTGCATTCGGCAGCCGGTGGGCCGGTTACGGATCCGCGCGCGTTCACCTCGACGCCGGAATGGCTCGGCCAGCTTGGGGCTGACTTGTTCGGCCCCGGACTGGTCATCGGCCTGGCGGTCGCGGTGGTGTGGCTTGTGAGGCGGCGGGGCCGGGTGGACGGCCGCGAGGCGCTGCTCTGGGGATATCTGGCGCTGGCGCTGGGCCTGTCCCTCGCGGTCCGGCTGCGCGAGCCGCGTCACCTGATCGCGCTGGCGCCCGTCGCGGCGATTTTGAGCGGCGTGGCGTTGGCCGGCATGTGGCAAGCAGCTGAGCATCGCCCTGCGCAGCGAGGATTGGCAGCGACCGGGATTGCGCTGCTGCTGCTGTTGAGCGGGCCGTGGGGGCTGCTCGGGATGGGGACGAGCGCCGGGTTGACGCCGTCGTACCGCGACCGTCTCGCCGGCGATGCGCATTATGCTCTCCTGGCGCGTGCGGGCGAAGAGGCCGCGCGCCTCTCCGAACCAGGAGAAGTGCTGGTCGTTGCGCACCAGGGCCCTGTGATTGCCTATTACGCGGATCGGCGCTATCTTACGTTGTACACAATGGATGAACCCGCAATTCAACGCGCGCTGGCCGGCGCGCGGCTTCTCGTCTGGGACACGCCGACGTGGCTCGCATTGCCACAAGAGCGCGTCCCAGCCGTCGAAGCGCGCGTCGCGGCGGATTTCGCGCCGGTAGCGAGCGTGAGCGAAGGGCCACGGGTCGTTACGATATACGAACGCAAACGATGATCGAATTCAACGGAGTTTCCAAACAGTTCATTATTGACGAGGACCGCGCGCGCTCTTTTCAGGAGAAGCTGGTGCGCGCGCTGGGACGCTCGCGCAACGGGAGCGGCGAGCCGGAGGTGTTCTGGGCGCTGCGCGATGTGTCGTTCAAGATCGAGAAGGGCGACGCGGTCGGCATCATCGGGTCCAACGGCTCGGGCAAGAGCACGATTCTCAAGCTGATCTCGCGCATCATCTATCCCTCCGCGGGCGCAGTCACGACGCGCGGGCGCGTCGCCGCGCTGCTGGAGTTGGGCGCGGGGTTTCATCCCGATCTGACCGGCCGCGAGAACATCGACCTGACCGGCTCGATCCTCGGCCTGCGCCGCCAGCAGGTGCGCAGCCAGGTGGACGAGATTATCAGTTTCTCGGAACTGGAACGCTTCATCGATGTGCCGATCCGCAACTACTCCTCGGGCATGCTGATGCGGCTCGGCTTTGCGGTCGCGACGGCGTTCCAGCCCGAGATTCTGCTCATCGACGAGGTGCTGGCGGTCGGCGATCAGGCATTCCAGGATCGCTGTATGCGCCGAATCCTGGAGATTCAGCGGCAGGGCGCGACGATTATGCTTGTCTCGCACGACCTGACATCGGTGAAGAAGTTGTGCCGGCGGTCGATCTGGTTGGACGACGGGCGCGTCTGCGCGGACGGCAAGACGGATGCGGTCGCGGGGCAATACCTGTCGGGCCTGTGGAACGAGCAGGCGCAGCGCGCGCGGCCGGACGGCGCGGAGTTCGCGGAAGAAGCCGGAGACGGCGCGACGCAGCTCGAGGCGTCGGACAGCGGGCGGCAACAGGGCGCGCGCTGGGGTTCTGGCGAAATCCGGATCGAGCGCGCGCGAATCATCGGGCCGGATGGGGAGCCCGCAACCGTGTTTCGCACGGGGGCGCCCTTTGTCGTCCGAATTTGGTACAACGCGCATCGCCGCATCGAGTCGCCCGCGTTCGGCGTGTCGATTTATGACGAGTTGGGCAACCGGCTGAACGGGCCGAACACTGTGTGGAGCAATGGCGGGCCGCAGGTCGCGCAGGGGCGCGGCGTCGTGGACTACGTGGTCGACGCGCTGCCCCTGCTGAACGGACGCTACGATCTCACCGTTGCCATCTACGATCACCTTGTCACTCACCCCTACGATCACTGGGACAAAATGGCGACTTTCACGGTCGTGCCCGGAGACGAGGAACGTCAGGATGGCGTGATCTTCATTCCGTGCCGGTGGGAGGCTCGCCGGTAGGAGCGCAGCGTGGCCGATGCGGCGGACGGTCAGGAGCGGCTCAGAAGGCTGAGCGAGTTGGCGGTGCTGAGCGAGCAGCCGTTTGTTTCGCGCGTCCCGGTTCTGGGCCCATTAATCGCCGGATTCCGCACCGCGTGGAACAATATCTCCACTCGCTGGTACGTCAGGCCGCTGGCGCACCAGCAGTCGCTGTTCAACCGGGCGTTGCTCGATGAACTAGCCGCGCTGCGAGCCGAAAACGCGGCTTTGCGCGCGGAACTGCAAGCCCTGATCGCGCCGCTGCAGGAGTGGCTGATAAGCCAGGATCGCGACCAGGCCGAACTGCGCCACGATCTTAGCGAGACGGCATCCCGGCTCGGCCAACTGATGCGGCAACTCGATCGCCCGGCGCAAGCCATCGGGGACAACGCATCCTCAGATTCCGGCGACGATCCCGCATGAAGCGAAAGATAGCCTACTTCAGTCCCCTGCCGCCGGCTCACACGGGCATCGCTGATTACAGCCGCGAGCTCCTGCCCCACCTGGCGCAGCTTGCCGAAATCACCCTGTTCTCCGATCAGCATGCGCAGCTCGACGCTGCGGAGTTCTGCGGATTGGCGGCTTTCCCCCCCGACGCCTACGCGGCGCGACGCTGGGACTTCGATATTGCGATCTATCAACTCGGCAACAGCGCTTATCACCGTTCGATCGGGCAGATGGCGTTGCGTTATGGCGGCATCGTCGTGCTGCACGAGTACGGACTGCACCAACTGTGGGCGTCGCAGACAGTGGCGGTGGGCGACTATGTCCGGTATGCGCGCGAGATGGCCTATGCGCGCGGGGCGGAAGGCGCCCGTTGGGCTGCGGAGGCGCAGGCCGGTCTGCGCGACCTGCCGCACTTTGAGGAGCCGCTGAACGCGCGGTTTGCCGACACTGCGCTTGGCATCCTCGCGCACAGCGAATACGTGGCCGAGCGCCTGCGCGGGCGGCTCCCGCAACAGCGGATCGCGGTTGTCCCTGCTCCCATCGCGTTGGACGAGTCACCATCCCTGCGCGACCGGCTTGACCTGCCCGTAGGAGCATGCCTGTTCGGCAGTTTCGGCATCGTGTCGCACCACAAGCAGCTCGAGGCCGCGCTGCGCGCGTTTGCGGCGGTCCGGCAGAGTTCGCCAAACTGTTATTATCTCCTCGTGGGCGAATGGGACCCGCGCGACGTCGACCTGCCCGCGCTGGTCGAGCGGCTCGGGTTGAACGGGGCCGTGCGCTGCCTGGGCCACGTACCGGATCTGCGCGAGTTTCTCGGCTGGCTCGCGGCTGTCGACGTCGTGATTAACTTGCGGCATCCAACCGTTGGGGAGACGTCCGCCATTGCGCTGCGCGCGTTGGCGGCGGGCCGCGCGCTGCTGGTCTATGACGAGGGGTGGTACGCCGAATTGCCGTCGGAGGCGTGCGTCAAGCTGCCGCCGCTGGATCAGGCCGCGCTGGAACGGGCGATGCGCGACCTGGCGGCAAATCCCCTCGGGCGGGCTGAACTGGGCAGCCGCGGGCAGCGCGCCGCTCGGGAACGACACGCGCCCGCAAACGCGGCCGCGGCCTATCTCGCGTTCGTCGAGCAGGTCCTCGCGCCCGGCGGCGCTCCCAAATGACTCCGCCCCCGGCCGCTCTGCTCATAATCCTCCTCGCCGCCGGTCTCACCGGCTGGGCGGCGTTGCGACTGTGGCGCAAGCAGTTCTCCACCGATCCGGTCGAATTCGTCTTTGTCGCGCTCACGCTCGGGTTGCTGCTGATCGGCTGGAGCGGGCTTCTGCTCGCGGAGACCGGCCGCTTTTCCCTAGCCGCGCTTGCCGCGATCTGGGCGGCGGTCAGTGCCACCCTGCTGGCGCTGGTCGCTCTGCGCCGCAACCCCGCGGCGCTCGCCCCGGCCGGCGTCTCGCGTTGGAATCGCTATGAGGCGCTTGCGCTGGCCGGTTGGCTAGTCATCGCGAGCTTCTTCTACCTCCGGCCGCACGAGTTCATCATTGGCGGCGCGGACGCGGGCGTCTATGTCAACCTCGGCGCGAGCATCAGCCAAACCGGTAGCATTCTGGTGCGCGATCCCCTGCTCGGCGCGCTGGACGAGCCGCTGCGCGGCGCGCTGCTGCGCGCGATGCCGGCGCGCGAGGCCGCGCCGTTCTATCTGCTTCCCGGCTTTTATGTGACCGGCGCGCCTCCCGATCTCGTCACGCCGCAGTTCTTCCACCTCCACCCGACCTGGCAGGCGGTCGGGCACGCGCTCGGCGGGCTCGACGCAGAACTGCTGATTACGCCGCTCTGGGGGCTGCTCGGCTGCCTGGCGGTTTACATGACGGTGCGGTCCTTGTGGGGCTGGCGGCCCGCGCTGCTTGCGCTCGTCGCGCTCTCGGCCACGGCGCTGCAAGTCTGGTTTGCGCGGTATCCCACCGCGGAGGCGTTGACGCAGTACCTCTTTTGGACCGGCGCGTGGGCGCTCGGGCAATGGCTGGCGCGTGAGGAGCCGCCGTCGCTGTGGGCGTTCGTTGCGGGCGCGGCGCTCGGCCAGGTCTTTCTGGCGCGCGTCGACACCTACGTCCTGCTTGCGCTGCCCGTTGCGCTCGCGGTCTGGTTCACCGCGATCCGCGGGTGGCGGCGCGATGCCCTCTGGTTCTTCGCGCCGTTTCTGCTGTTGGCCGCGCACTCGATCATCCACGGCCTGCTGATCACCCGGCCCTACTTCGCATTCTCGCTCGGTTCGGGCGCGCGGACCCTGCTGCGCTCGACCGGCCAGCAGATCGCGTTCGCAGCGGTGGTCCTTGCGCTCATAGTCGCCGCGCTGGGTTGGCTGGCGCTGCGAGGAAGGCCCGAACGTCGCGCGTGGCTCGTCGAACGGGCGCGGTCCGTCTTGCCGCTGCTCCTGCGCAGCGCCGCGGTGCTTATCGTCCTGCTGGCATTGTTCGCTTATTTCGTCCGCCCCGAACTCGGCGCGGCGCGCTCTGGCAACTACTGGTTCGGGGGGGGCGCGCTGCCGGTGCTCGACCGCGAGAACTTTGCGCGGCTGGGGTGGTATCTCTCGCCGCTTGGCCTTGCGCTCGGCGTGGGCGGCATCGCCTTGATGCTGGCGCGCGAGCTCAACCGACGGACCGCGTTCATTCTGGCCGCGGCGGGATTCTTCTCCGTCGTCTTCATCTGGCGCATCGGCGCAAACCCGCACCAGATTTATGCGATGCGGCGCTACGTGCCGCAGGTGTTGCCGTTATTCACCATCGGCGCGGTCTATCTGCTCCGGTGGCTCTGCGCGCAGCGCCCACCGGCCGGCCGCGTCGTGGCCGCTCTGTTGACAGGCGGCTGGTTAATCAGTATATTGCTGTCGAGCGCGCGTTTTGCCACACAGGTTGATTACCGCGGGCTGGCCGCGCAAATAAGCGAGTTGAACGCTGCCTTGCCGAGCAAGGCAGTTGTGCTGTTTAATGACCCGGCGCCTGTAGGCGTCGCCGATTTCATCGGCACGCCGCTGCGCTTTTTGCATGGCCGCCCAGTCTTCCTGCTGCGGCAGGAACCGGCTAGTGCGGAGGCGGATGCGAGCGGGCTTGCGGCAGCGCTCGCCGATGCCGTCAGCGCCTGGCGGAAAGAGGGCTACGAGGTCGTGCTGCTGCAGACCGACGCGGCGCAACCGTGGCCGCTGGGCGAAGAGTCGCTCGGCCCCGCAGCCGGCTTTGCCTTGCGCTCGCAGTTCCTGGAGAACACATTCGAGGCCCGGCCTGAGAAGGTTCTGCCCATCGAGTGGCAGATTGGGGTGCGGACCGTTCAATCCCCGGAAGGATCGCCGTGACTTCAACAACGTCATCAGTTGACACGCTGCTGGCTCACATCACCGACCATATTGCCACCCATCGCAGCGCGCCCCCCGCGCCGCCGGCTGCTGCGCGTAAGGGGCACTTCTCAGAGACCACCTATGACCGCATCGACGAGGCCGCGGTGCTTGCGGACTCCGTCCATGTGCAACCGTTCCTCACGCCTTCGGGCGCGCCCATTATCGGCGGCCTCTGGCAGCGCGTGCGCGCGTCCGCGCACCAGTTGGTTGTGTATTACGTGAATCGACATGCGGGCGCGCAGGTGGCATTCAACCGGCGCTGCGCGCGGAAGTGCGCGCGCTGCGCGAGCGGCTTGACCGGCTCGAACAGGGCGCAGCCGCGCCCGCGCTGCCCGCGGAGTAGCCGCGTTGGCGAGCGAGCGTCCTGCGCGCAAGACAGCGTTCGTTACCCCGTGGTATGGCGCGGCTGCGACGGGCGGCGCGGAGACCGCTGCGCGCGAAACCGCTGAGCGATTGGCCGCGGACGGGTTGCCGGTGGAAGTTCTGACCACCCGCGTGCCTGATTTTCGCTCCGATTGGTCACGCAATGTCCTGCCCGCCGGCCCAGACACCGAGAACGGCGTGCTTGTCCGGCGCTTTGCGGTGGGCAAGCGCGATCGGGCGGCGTTCGACGCGGCAAATCTCAAACTAATGGCCGGGGGGCGGGTCACGCAGGAGGAGGAAGCCGCGTTCCTCCAAAACAACATTAACAGCCTTGCGATGACGGACTTCATTGCGGCCCACCGTGACGAATACCTGTTTATCTTCACACCGTATCTCTACGGGACGACCTATGACGGGATGCGCGCGTGCGGGGGCGACGCCTATCTGATCCCGTGCCTCCACGACGAAGGATACGCGCGGCTGCCGCGCATCCAGACCATGCTGACGAGCGCGCGGCGACTGCTCATGCTGAGCGAGCCTGAGTTGCGGACGCTCGAAGCGTTGACGGGTGGTCCTGCGCCGCAGGCGGTCGTTGTCGGGCAGGGAGTGGAGAGCGACTTTGCGTACGACGGGGAGCGGTTCCGGGCGCGGCACGGGCTGACTCGGCCGTTCGTCCTGTACGCAGGACGCAAGGATGCCGGGAAGAATGTCGAGCTGCTGGTCGACTTTATGGGCCGGTATCAGCAGCGACGCGGGAGCGTTTGCGACCTCGTCCTGATCGGCGGCGGGCAGCCGGTGGGAGCCGGCCGGGAAGGCGTTATTGACCTCGGGTACGTGTCGCTCCAGGACAAGCGGGACGCGTACGCGGCCGCAACCGTCCTGTGCCAACCGTCGACCCATGAGAGCTTCTCGCTCGTGGTGATGGAGGCGTGGGCCGCGGGGACCCCGTGCCTTGTCCACGGCGGCTGCGCGGTGACGCGCGACCATGCGGCGCGGGCGAACGGCGGGCTTTACTTCGAGAGCTACGCAGAGTTCGAGCTTTGTCTCGATCTGCTGCTCACGCGGCCCCAACTGGCGCGTCGACTCGGCGCGAACGGCGCCGAGTACGTGCGCCAGAACTTCGCGTGGGGGCCGATGGTGAAGCGGTATCGCGAGTTGATCGAGGAGTACTGGACGAGCCGGGAGGCGGCAAGGGTGGTCCATGGGTGATGACATCGTGAGCCGGATCGAGTACGATCCGGCCGCGCCCGACGTGGAGTCGATCATGCGGCAGGTGCGCGCGCACCTGGGGGAGAGCGCGGGCCGGCCGCAGCGCGTGGCTCGCACAGGGCAGGTGGAACCGGACCCGCGCTTCGTCGACCGACTGCGAGAAGCGGAAGCGAGCGTGGCCGCGATGGTGACGGGGCCGCAACTGACGCCGGCGGGGGTGCCCGTGATTGGCGGGCTGCTGGATCGCGTCCGGCTCGAATTCCATCGGTTGGTGGTGTACTATCTGTCGCGGTTCGCGCAGGCGCAGGGCCGCTTCAACCGGGAAACGGTGACCGCAGTTGAGGCGCTGGCGACTGCCGAGGCGCGGGTGGCGGCATTGGAGGCTCAGGTGGCAAGCCTCGAGGCGCGGTTGGCCGCGCTCGAAGCGGCCGGCGAAGCGCCGGCTGCGGCCCCGACGAGACGAGGTTAGGTTTTATGCGTATCCACATGATGACGCCGGTGCTGACGACCGGAGACGCGATCGGAAATTACGCGGTCAGTTTGCAGCGAGTCTTCCGCAAGCTCGGCGTGAGCGTGCGGCTGTATGCCGACCATATTGACCCCGCGTTCAAGCACGATGCAAGGCCGACGAGCGCATACCGGCCGACCGGCCAGGACATCTTGTATTTCCATTACTCCATCTGGAGCGAGAACTTCACGGCGCTCGACAAGAGCACTGACTTCAAGATCATGGATTATCACGGGGTCGCGCCGCCGCACCTGTCGATCGATTTCGACCCGAAGATGGCCGCCCTGTGCCAGACCGCGATCGACGCGCTGCCGAAGTACGCCTCGGTCTTCGACTGGTGCGTCTATCACGCGGAGAACGGGCGATGGGACCTCGAGGAAGCGGGCTACACCAACTTCTCCAAGGTGCGGCTGCCGGTCGACACCGCCTTTTTCGGCATCGAGGAAGACCGGGAGCTTTCGGAGATGCTCAGCCGGCTGGAGTACATTCTTTTCGTCGGCCGGATCGTGCCGCAGAAGGACGTGCTCTCGATTATTCGCGTGTTCGGGGAGGTCCACAAGCACCGGCCCGACGCGTGTCTGTTCCTCGTCGGCGGGCACGACGTGCTGCCGGGGTACGTGCAGCAGGTGCGCGATGAGATCAAGCGGCTGGGCGTTGCGGAGCGCGTGCGGATGACCGACAAGATCAGCAACCGCGCGATGCTGACGAGCCTCTACCGCCATGCCAAGTTCCTGGTGAGTCTCTCGGAGTGGGAGAATTGCTGTGTGCCCACCGGCGAAGCCATGTTCTTCCGGCTGCCGGTGATCAACGCGGGCGCGGTGCCGCTGCCCGAGAACGTTGGCGATGCGGGCGTGTTGATCGACAAGACCGATCCCGTAAGCGCGGGGCGCATGATCAGCGACGTGTGGGACAATGCCTCGGCATATCAGACGCTGCAGGAGAACGCGTTGAAGCGGTCCAGTTGGTTCACCGACGAGGCGCTGCTGGAGAATGTGGGCAAGCTGATGACGGATCTGGCCGCGGCCCATCAAGGGCAGAGCGCGCATCCGGCCATCGAAGCGGTGAAGAGCTTTGCTCCGGCGCCCGAGCCCCAGCAGTAGCTTATGCGCCTGGGGATCGTTGTTCAGCGGTACGGGCTGGAGGTGAACGGCGGCGCGGAAATGCAATGCCGCCAGATAGCCGAGCGCATGGCGCGCCACATGGACGTGGAGATTATCACGACGTGCGCGCAGGATTACCACACCTGGCGCAACGTCTACCGGCCCGGCGCCGACGCCGTGAACGACATCCCTGTGCGGCGTTTTCCTGCGCAGCGCGAACGCGACATGCGCGAGTTTGACGCATTTAGCGCCAGGCTGCTCGCCGGGCCGCACTCCTACTTCGATGAAGTTCGCTGGATGGAATTGCAGGGGCCGGACACGCCGGAGTTGTTTCGTTTCCTCGAAGCCGAGGGCGACCGCTACGATGCGCTTCTGTTCTCCACGTATCTCTATGCGACCACCTATGTGGGGCTACAACTCGCGCCGCGACGCGCAGTGCTGCTCGCCAATGCGCACGATGACCAATGGCTGCGTCTGGGCATCTACCGTCCGCTTTTTCACCTCCCCAAGGCGTTCATCTTCAACTCGCCGGAAGAGCGCGACCTGATTCACCGGACGTTCCGTAACGAGCATATTCCCGGCCGGGTGTTCGGCAGCGGCGTGGACACTGCGCGGCTGGCGCAAATCGGCGAGCAGGCGCGTGCCGCCGCGCCTGAAGCGGACTCCGTCACCGGCGGCGCGCCGTACATCATCTATGTCGGCCGCGTCGATCCGAGCAAAGGGTGCGATGAATTATTCGCCCACTTTTTGCGTTTTAAGTCGGAGACGGACTGTCCGCATAAGCTGGTGCTCGTTGGCGGCGTGACAATGCCGGTCCCGCAGCACCCGGACATCGTGCCGCTCGGGTTCCTTGCCGAGGAGCCGTATGAGTTGATGGCGCGGGCCGCGGCGGTGGTCCTGCCGTCACCCGTGGAAAGCCTGTCCATCGTCGCGCTCGAAGCCTTTGCGCTCGGCGCGCCGGTCCTGGTGAACGGGCAGTGCGACGTGCTGCAAGGCCATTGCGCGCGCAGCAACGCCGGGTTCTACTACTACAACTACCCCGAGTTCCGCGCGTTGCTCTCGCTCCTCGCCGCGCGGCCTGAGCTTGCAAGCGAACTGGGCCGGAATGGGCAAGCATACGTTCAGCGCGAATACCGCTGGGAAACGCTGGAAGACCGATTTGTTCATTGGTTCACTCAGCTTGCGTGCTTTCCGTAACGGTTTTGGATTTCATCCGTTGTCGGTTATAGTAAAACTACCTAGCGCCGCGTAATATTCTTCTTCATGCGCCGGCTCTGCAAACGCCGGTCCGCCTCGCGCATTGCGCGTTTTCTGCTCATGAAGTCGGTATCAGAGAAGGCCCGGATAGTTTGGCCTGCTTCTGCTTGCGCGGCGACTCCTTCAATGGATGCAGCCCACAATGAACCCAAGTTCTGCAAACAGAACCCGTCGAGTTTCGTTGCGAGCCTTGTTGCCCACGATAACACTCATCGTCGTTTCCCTCCTGCTGCCGCAGCCCCTGGCCGCATCGCCGGCCGCCGGGGAGCCTGACGGCAGCCTCAATCGCGTCGCGTACCTCGTCAAAGCGGTTGCTAACGCAGGGCGAGTGCAGTTCGCTTCGCCTGCAATCGCGGATCTGGATCACGACCCGTATCAGGAGATCGTAATCGGTTCTGTCGACGGGCGTGTCGTCGCGATCAAGCCCGACACCGCCGCGGGCACCGTGCTCTGGAATTTCGACACCGCCGCTGCGCTCAACGCGCTCGCTCACACTCCCAGCGGCACGACCATCCGTGGCGCGCCTGCGATTGCCGATCTCGACCGCGACGGCTGGAACGAGGTCATTGTTCCGGTCGGCGAGGTTCCAACCGCGAACCAGAACGGCGGCATGGTCGTGCTGACGCACGACGGCAAACTCAAGCCGGGCTGGCCGCAGATGACCTTCGAGAAGTACCGGGACACGCACACGGAAGGCATCGGGACGCCCCCTGCGGTCGCGGACCTGGACAACGACGGTGATCTTGAGATCATCGCCGGCTCGTGGGATCACCGCGTGTACGCGTGGCACCACGACGGCGCCTGGGTCAAGGGTTGGCCGAAGCACGTGTTCGACACGGTCTGGTCGTCGCCATCCGTGGGCGACCTCGACCATGACGGTTTGTTGGAAGTCGTCATCGGCGTCGACTCGCATCACAACCCCTACTTCGGCTCGATCGACGGCGGCGCGCTGTACGTCTTCCGTCACGACGGCACGCCGTTCCCGGGCTTCCCGATCTATATGCCCGAGAACTTTGAGTCGATGCCGGCGCTTACCGACCTCGATGGCGACGGCTTCCTCGACATCGTCATCGGCGGCGGCTCGTTCTACGATCATGGCCCGGCAGGTTACAAGGTCCATGCAGTTAACCGCTTTGGCCAGCCGTTGCCCGGTTGGCCCGTCTCCACCGGCCACCATGTGACCGGCTCACCGGCCATCGCCGACCTGAATCGGGACGGGCGACCTGAGGTGATTGTCGGAAGCTGGGATCAGCGTCTGTATGCGTGGACGAGCAACGGGCAGCCTGCGCCCGGATTCCCGGTCACCCCGCGCAACTACATGGGCGCCTCTTATCCGGTTCATTCGCCCATCGTGGCCGACGCCAACGGCGATGGCAAGCCGGAGATCTTCACCAACTACGGCTGGGAAGTGACCGAGTTGGACTCGGTGGGCCGGCAGATGACGTGGGATGGCGCGGGCAGCAACCCGGACAAGAAGCCAACCTTCTTCGCCAACTACACCATCGACGCGCCGCCGGGCATCGCAGATGTCAACGGTGACGGCAAGCTGGAACTTGTGGCCGCGGGCGCCGAAGGTGGCGAAGGCGGTGGTCGCGGGACGGTCTACGTCTGGCCCCTCAATGGGTCACGCGCGCAGGGTCTCGACGCGGATTGGTCCAAACTCAAGCGAAACACAAATCGCTCAGGGCTGCGGCCCTGCGCGATGCCGGATGATGCGGTTATCCTGGACCGCTCTGTGCCGGAGCTGCTCCGGCCCGGGCAGTCGGCGCGGGTGGAGATCACGCTGCGGAACAACGGCAGTTCGACCTGGACCAGCGGCGGAGGTTATGCTCTTGCGGCAGATCGGGACTTCTACGGCGCGGATCGGGTGCCGCTGCCAGGGGGAACGTCCGTTGCGCCGGGAGAGCAGGTCACGTTCGCGTTCGATATCACTGCGCCCGGCCAGACGGGTTTCTATGAAATGCGCTGGCGCATGATGCGCGGTGACGGCCACCAGTTTGGCCGGGCCGTAGCGCTGGAGGTCAAAGTTGGCTCGGCGCCGCTCCTGTTTGCCTTGCGCGCAGCGCCCGGAGGCGGAGTCTACGCCAGCGATGCCCGCTATAATATCCCACCCCCCGGTGTGGAGGTATGGTGGCACCGAGCGCGCGCTTTCGGCTTGACGAAAGATCGTCGCGGTTACTACCTTCTCGACGAAGAAGCCTACTTTATGTGGGCCGGGAGCGCCCCGAACATCGGGAGCATCGGCACGCGGCCGGAGGTCGAGATGGTGCTCGGTCCTGACGGCGAAGATGTGCTGGTGATGGATCAATACGGCAACTTACGCGCCACGAGTGGCGCGACGCTCTCCGACGCACCCTTTATCAATCCTCCGCCACCGGTGTTCGGCGATCCGCGCGTGCGGTCGTTTGCGCTGACCCGGGATTACACGGGCGTGTATACGCTCGACGGCAACGGACGGGTCTATCCTTCCGGCGCCGCGCCCGCCCTGAACCCTGCGACGCCGGTCTTCGGGGGCGATATTGCCATCAAGATCAAACTGCGTCACGACGGTAGGGGCTACTACGTCCTCGACCGCTGGGGCAACGTCCATGCGGGCGGGAATGCGCCCGCGCTCAAGCCGAACTACTCAGCCCACAACAATGAGGACTGGGCGCGCGACTTCGAGCTCACTGAGGACGAAAAAGGATACTACCTGCTGGACAAGTTCGGTGGAGTATGGACCGGGGGTGCGGCGCCCGCGCCCGGGCCGCTCGCATGGGGCCACTGGGCGGACGGCAGCGCGATGGACCTGGAGTTGGCGGACGGCCGCGGTGTGGCCGGCCTGGAGCTGTCCCTTCCCAAGCCGGAGCTGTCGATGTTCGGCGGCCTGAACCGGGCGCCGGCGCCGCAGAAGATCAAAATCGAGAGTGGGGGCGCTCAGCTAAACTGGACGGCAAGCCCGTCGGCTGACTGGGTGAAGTTGTCCGCCACGAGCGGCAAGACGCCCGGCGCGGTGATTGTAAGCGTGGGGAGGTTGCCGGAGGGCAACCATACGGCCACACTGCGGCTCACCGCGAAGGATGCCAGCGGAGCGACGATTGACGACACGAAGGTGACCATAAGTGTCAGGATGATCAACAAGGTGAACCTGGTCTTCTTGCCGCTGACTGTTCAGAAGTAGTACAATCGCGCAGATGCGCGTACTCCACATTTCTCAACGATACCTTCCCGCGCGGGGCGGCGCAGAGGAGCACCTTGCTCACATCTCGCGCCGCCTCGTTCGCGCCGGCCACTCGGTCACGATCCTCACAACAGACGCCTTCGACATTGAGTTGTTCTGGAACCCGTCGGGCAAACGCATCGCCGAGCGCGAGGCCGAAATCGACGGCGCGCGCGTCCTGCGCTTTCCCGTGCGGCATCTGCCCGCGCCCGGGCTGGCCTATGCGGGCGTGCGCCGGCTGTTGTGGCTCGCATCCGCGCTGCGCCTGCCCACCGGCCTGGCCCGCAGGGGCGCGCAGATCACCCCGCGCGTGCCCGAACTCGAAGCCTGGCTTGCCAAGACCCCCGAGCGATTTGATGTCGTCGGCACCACCACCATCTGCTCCGCTGACGCACCTTGGCGCGGGCGCGCGGCCGGGCGCGGACGAGTTGAGCCGCTTTTACACGATGCGACACCAGGTGGCGCTCGCGCGGGAGGCGGACTGCGTCGTTGCCATGACGCCAGCCGAGCGCGATTTCTACGCGGCGGCCGGCGCGGATCCCCGTCGCATCGCTGTCATAGGCTCCGCCGTGGAGCCGGGCGCAGTGCTCGGCGGCGATGGCGAGGCGTTTCGGGCGAAGCATGGCACGCGCGGACCGCTCGTCGTGTCCTTGTCGGCCATGATGGCGGACAAAGGCACGACTCATCTGGTCGACGCCGTCCGCATGCTGTGGCGCGAAGGCCGTGATGTGGATATAGCGCTGGCGGGCGCGGTGATGCCGGAGTTCGCCGCGTTCATGAACGCCCTGCCCGAGGCAGACAGGCGGCGCGTGCGCGTGCTAGGCCCCATCTCGGACGAGGAGAAGCGCGACCTGCTCGCCGCGGCGGACATCTTCGCGATGCCGAGCCGGACCGATTCCTTCGGCATCGTCTACCTGGAAGCGTGGCTGTATGGCAAGCCTGTCATCGGCGCGCGAACGTGGGGCGTGATGGACGTGATCCGAGACGGGGTCGACGGGTTGCTCGTTCCGTTCGGCGATCCGGCGCAACTGGCTGCCGCGCTGGGGTCGCTGCTGGACGATCCGGCGCGGCGCGCGGCGATGGGCGAAGCCGGCCGCGCGAAGGTCCACGCGGAGCACACGTGGGAGAAGAAGTTCCCGCAGATCGAGGCGCTGTATTGCGGGCTTGCCGAGCGAGGGAAGCACCCGTGCGCATCCTGAATCTCGTCCACCAGTACCTGCCGGAGCGTGTGGGCGGGACCGAGCTGTACACGGAGGCGATCAGCGCGGAGATGGCCGCGCGCGGGCATGAGGTGGCGGTCTTCTACCGGTCTGACCGGCCTGAGCGGGGAGTCGAAAGGCGGGAGGACGGCGCCGTGACCGTGGTCGCCGCGAGCGCGGGCGCGATGTCACCTGCGCAGCGCTTTCTCGCCACCTACCGCAACCCCGCGCTTCACGAGTCATTCGCTCGCTTCCTCGACGACTTTCGCCCCGACGTCGTCCACGTCCAGCACATGATGGGGCTGCCCGCGTCCCTGGCGGAGGAACTGCGCCGTCGCGGCATCCCCTATGTCATCACTTTGTGGGATTTCTGGTGGCGCTGCGCCAACGCGCAGTTATTGACCAATTACAGCCAGGAGATTTGCGCCGGTCCGGCGCGAACCTATCTGAACTGCGCGCGCTGCGCCGCCGCAAGGGCGGGGCATCCGAACTTGCTGCCCGCGCTCCCCGCGCTGGCGCCGCTGATGGCGCAGCGGAATCGCGCGCTGTCGGCCGTCGTGGACGGCGCTGCGCGGCTTATTGCGCCGACCGAGTTTGTGCGCCGGTGGTACGCGGGCCATGGATTTCCGGCGGAACGTCTCGCGACCCTGGCGCCCGCGCTGGCGTACACCGGCGCGCTGCCCTCGCAGCAGGCGCCGCGCCCGTTCCGCGCGCTCTACATCGGCGGGCTCTCAGCGCAGAAGGGCGTGCATGCGCTGGTCGAGGCATTCGGGGGCGTCGAAGGGGACGCGGAACTGCTGATAGCCGGTGACGAAACGGCGGATCCCCAGTACAGCCAACGTCTGCGCGCGCTGGCGGGGAAGCGCGTGCGCTTCCTGGGCCGGTTGGATCGCGCAGGTGTCTGGGCCGCGCTTGCTGCGGCGGATGTGGTCGCGGTGCCGACGCTGTGGTACGAGACCTACTCGTTCGTCATATCCGAAGCGTTTGCGGCGGGGCTGCCGGTGCTGGCGTCGCGGCTCGGCCCGATCGCAGACCGGGTGCGCGATGGCGAGGACGGACTGCTTCTCCCATCCGGCGACGTGGCTGCGTGGCGCGCGGCCCTACAGGCGTTGGTCGATTCCCCCGAGCGGCTCGCGCGGCTGCGGGAGGGCGTGCGGCCGCCGCAGACCCTCCTGCGCCATGCGGACGAGCTGGAGAGCCTGCTTGCGGCCGTCCGCTAGTACGCGCTCTCCATGTCAAGCAGCCCCTTATCCTTCGCGTTGCTAAGCGCCCAGCGATAGAAGAACCAGGAGCCTGTGAGCAGAACGACCGTGAACGCGGCCAGGATGGCGAGCAGCGCGCCATTCGAGAGCGCACTGAACGTCTCAAAGCCGGCCGCGGCCGGCCCAAGCAGCGCGCGGCGCGACAGCTCCAGCCAGTAGGTCGCGGGGAAGAGGAAGCCGATCCACCGCAGCCAGGCCGGCAGAACGTCCAGCGGGAAGATTGCGCCGGAGAAGAGATACATCCCCGCGGACACTGCCTCACCCACCGACCAGAAGTGCCGCGCCATGGTCATCGTCCACGCGCCGACCAGGATGCCCAGCCCTGCGAGTGACGCGATGCCGAGCGCCGTCGAAATCGCGAGCAGCCCCCAGTCGACCGACGCGAACGTGATCGGCAGCTTGAACGCGATGACGCCGAAGACGATCGTAATGATGACCGAGATCGCGCCGATGATCAGGCGGGCGAGGCCGCGGCCGAACAGGTACGAGTAACCGTTGATCGGCGCGGTGTACAGGTGTTTGGCCACGCGATAGTGTTCGCGGTCGTCGATGATCGCCCAGCTTACGCCGACGATAATCGAGCCGACGAGGATGTAGAGCGCGTTGCCGAGGTAGATGTACGGGAAGATGGGTTCCTGGAACGCGCCGTTCGTGATCACCGAGTACATCACGACCAGGATGAGCGCGCTGGCGATCGGCCGCGCGATGGAGTAGACCGCGAACAGGAACGGATCGGCCCAGTTGGATTCGATTTGCCAGCCGAGCCAGGCCGCGACCGCGAACGATCGCAGCCCGTCGCTGCGGCGGGCCAGGGGCGTATCCAACAGGCGTTGAGCAACTGTCATAGGTGCGGCTTTCTTTGCCACAGAGGACACGGAGAGCTCCGAGCGCCTCTGCGCCCTCTGTGGCAAGTCGATAGGTTCGGCCTACATTACCCCGGTGACCCTGAGCACCGAGTCGATCAGCAGCGCGGCGATGAAGATCAGGCCGTAAGTCCGGTTGTGGAAGAAAGCGTTGGCCGCGAAGTAGGTCGGCCAGGCCTCCGCCGGGAAGTCGGCCGGCTTCTCCTTCGGGTACGGCTGGTTGAAGGTGCGCCACACGCGCGGCAGGTTGACCGCGGCCAGCAGCACGAGCAGCATGACCGGGGTGAAGAACCCGGTGACGACCAGCAGCACGACGAGCGCGTACTGGAGGATGAACATCGCCTTTGCCACGCCGCGCGCTGCGCGCTCCCCGATAATCACCGGCAGCGTGTGGATGCCCTTCGCCTTGTCCGGGTCGTGCTTGTCGATGTGCTTGCCGAAGATGACCGTGGTGGGGCCGAGCGCGTAGGCGATGCTTGCCAGCGCGACGCTCCAGTCCCACTGGCCGGTGATGACGTAGTAGCCCCCGCCAACCATGAGCGGACCCCAGACGATGATCACCGCGATCTCACCGAGGCCGATGTACTTGAGCGGCCAGGTGTAGAACAGGACAAAGATCGCACCCAGTCCCAGCAGCAGGGCCGCGGGCCAGCCGCGCAGCGCGACGAAGTAGACGCCGCAGATCAGCGCGATCACGCCGGTCACCGCCGCGTACCGCAGCAGGTCGCGTTCGGACCACAGGCCCTGCTCCAGCGGCTGCGCGCCGTATTGGGTGCGGAAGTAGTTGTCCTTGTCGACCCCGCGGCGGTAGTCGGTGAGGTCGTTCAACAGGTTGTTAGTCGCATGCGACATCACCAGCCCGATCGCCAGCAGCAGCCAGGACACGATGTTGAACTGGCCCGCGCGGAACGCGAAGATGCCGGCGATGGCCGCCGAGATGAATGTCATGATGAGCACGGCCGCGCGGGTGGCGATGAGCCACTTCGACACGGCATCCAGCTTGTCCCACTCCGGTTTGCTCAGGCGCGGGATGATCCGCAGCGCCTGGCCCCACATTGCCAAATTCATACGCTTACCTCCTGCGTTCGATGATGCGGCCTTCTCTCCGGCCGATCACTTCGAGCCGGGCGAGCACCACGCTCGCCGTGGCAATGAACACCACTGCCAACACAAGCAGAATCAACAACTCGACGCGGACTGACAGGAAACCGAGCGCCGGGCCGCTGGCGAAAATGAGCTGCCGCATCGCGTCCATGCCCAGGGTGAGCGGGATAATCGACGCGGCGGTCGCCGCCCAGAAGCCGAGCGCGCGCACCGGGAAGTAGAAGCCCGAGGCGAGGTAGATCGGCTCTTGCAGCAAGTTTGACAGGTGCCAAGCCTCGCGGCCGGCGACGAGAAAAATCGACGCGAACAGCATCCCCATGCCGTACAGCGCGGCCATGGTCACCAGGAACACGGCGATCAGCAGCAGCGGGCTGGTCACGGTGTAGGTCACCCCGAACGCGAGCGAGCAGACGACGAGGATCGTCACTGCGCGCGTGGCGGTCATGAGCAGGCCGCCGACGGCCATGCCCAACAGCACGGACATGAGCGGCGCGGGCGAGAGCACATACAATTCGAGGTTGCCGCCGTCCTTGTCCCAGTACAACTGGCTCGCCATCGACCACAGCACGTTGAGCCAAAACGCAGTCATTGCGCCGCCGAGCACCGCGAAGCCGGTGTATTCAGCCGGCGCGCCGATGGCCCGGTAGATGAAGACGTAGCCCGCAACCGCCAGCACCGGCAGCAGTGTCTCGAAGAACATCCAGCTTCGCTCGCGCAGCGCGCCGACGATGCGCGGGTAGGCGCGCGCCCACATGGCATACCAGAACAGGCGCAGCCCGCGCGCCTTGCGGGCGCGCTCCGCCGAGCTCAGGCCGCCGCCTATCACGGCCTCACTTGTTGCCATTGCCGTTGTCTCCGTGTGATGTGTCCACATCCAGGCCGCGGCCGACCAGGTCGATGAACACGTCCTCCAGCGTCGGCTCGCGCTTCTCAAGCGAGAGCAAACCGGAGCCGCGGCCCTGCAGGTGGCCCAACACCCCGCCCAGCGCGTCGTCGCCCGCCAGGATCAGGGTCAGCTCGCTTGCGCCTTCGACCTCGTTGACCGTGACCTGCCGCACGCCGGGCACCGATTCGATCAGGCCGTCGCCGTTCGCAGGCCGGTGGCCGAGCGGCGCCACGCGCAGCTTGTAAATCGCATCCTGCTGCAGCCGGTGTTTGAGCCCTTCGGGCGTGTCGAGCGCCAGCAGCTTGCCTTTGTCGATGATCGCCAGCCTATCGCACAACTCGTCCGCCTCGGCCATGTAGTGCGTGGTGAGCAGGAGCGTGCGGTCCGGGTGCTTAGCCATCCAGTCCTTGACGAACGCGCGCACCTGGCGCGCCGCGCTCACGTCCAGCCCCAGCGTCGGCTCGTCGAGAAACACGACGTCGGGGTCGCTGATGAACCCGCGAATGAAGTTCATCTTCTGGCGCAGGCCCGTCGACAGGTCTGAAATCTTGGAGTTCTTCCGGTCCGCAATGCCGACAACGTCCATTAGCTCGCCGATGCGCTGCTTCGCAACCTTGCTCTCCAACCCGTACAGCCGCGCGAACATCCAAAGGTTCTCTTCGACGGTCAGCAGGCCGTACCCGCTGGTCTCGCCGCCGCTGACCATGGCGATGCTGCGGCGTATTTCCTGCGCGTCGCTTACGACGTCCCGGCCGAGCACGGTGGCGCTTCCCTTCGTCGGCAGAAGCAGCGTAGTCAGGATCTTGATCAGCGTGGTTTTGCCCGCGCCGTTCGGTCCGAGCAAGCCGAACATCTCGCCCGCTTCAACGGTTAGGTCGACGCCTTGCAGGGCGACCAGTTCTTTCGGGTCTTCCTTGCGCTTTGTTCCGCGCAGTTTATAGACGCGCCCCAGTTCGCGCGTTTGGATTGCAGCTTGAGTCGTCACTTGCTTATCTCCAAGGGGTGCGCCCGAGGACCGCCCGCTACGTGCCTTATAGCACATATCTGGGGCCACGTTCTGGCATCCTACTTCCCGACAAACTGATTCGTCCGGACAACGACAAAGACGCGGAGCAGCCTGTGCTCCGCGTCCTGCTGATTATCGGGGCTGTTAAGCGCGTTATTCGCTCAACGTCTTGAGAACGATCGGTCCCACGCCGCCGTCAATCTCGACCGTGGCGCGGTTTTCCGCGTTGGTGAAGTCGCCTGTCACATAAGCGTCGCCCTCGCGGGTGAAGTCGCCCTGCGCGCTCACCCCACCGAGACCCCCGTCGACCTGGATTCGCGCGGCGAGTCCTTCGGGCGCCATCACAATCGTCTGGCCGACGCCGCCGTTGATGCGCACGTTGTACTTGCCCGTCTCGGGCAGCTTTACCGTCACCTGTCCGACGCCGCTGTCCAACTGCAAGCGGCGGAGGTTCAGGTTGACCAGGTCGAGCATGGACTTACCGGCCCCGGCATTCACGACGAGGTCGAGCGGGAGGTCGCGGTTCAAGCCGAGATCCCACGACTTCTCCTGGTTCAGAAAGAAGTCCGGCCCCGACGACCAGGAGCCCGCGCTCTCGAGCGTGAAGTAGCCCGCGTCGCCGTTCTTCCGGTACTCCTGGCGCAGCGTTTCGCCACGGCTGAGGTCGGCGGCGCCCTCGATGAGCTGCCCACTGTCCGAGGACAGCGCGGACAAATTCAACTCGCCGGAGCCGAAGTCGATGTCCACCGTGGCGCGCGCCACGCCGTCGACTGACTGCGAGACGGTCTCTGTCCGGTCCACGTTCGCGGATGTGGATGCGTTCACCGCCACGGGCAGCGCGCCTTGCACCGCCAGCGCCAGCACGACCACCAGCAGCCCTGCCAACAAGACCGAACCCAGGGGGAACCGGCGTCCGACAAGCAGATCCAACCCGATGGCGATCAACAGCACCGGCCACAGCCGCAGCAGCGTGCCCCACACGTCCCAGCTTACCAGGCCCAGGTTATTGAGCAGGAACACCACGCCTGCGCCGATCAGCATCACAGGCCACACGAACCCACCGCGATAATGGCGTTTCTCTTCCATGGTCCTTCTCCCCGGCCCTCGAGCGGGCCGCCTCATAACTACCGTTGCAGCAATTTCGAGCGCATCAACAGGTACACGCCCACACCGATCAGGGCCAGCGCCCAGACGTAGTTGACCAGGCCGCCGAGCGACAGGATCAGCAGCATGCCGATCGCGGCCAGGATGCCGGCAGGAATGAGCGCCCAGCGCTGCCGTTCACCCGCCCCCGTCAGGACATAGACCAGCGCGAAGGTGGCGGCCATGCCCAGGAACAGGATGCCGCCGACCACCATGCCGTCGGTCTGCTCGGCGAGCGCAGCCACCACCGCAAGTGTGCTCAGGGTGCCGGCGGGGATGAGCGCCCACCAGAACTCGCGGCGCACTGCGTATATAACCCAGAAGGACAGCCCGATGCTGCCGAGGAAGAACGCGCCGCCCCATGCGCCGAGACGGTCACCGAAGGCGATCAGCACCGCGAGTCCAAGCAGCGTGAAGCCGGGTATGACGGCCCACCAATTCTCCCGATTCGTCGCGAAGACGAAAAGGAACGTCAACCCTGCCGCGCCGAAGATGAACAGCCAGATTAGATTAGCGATCGAGCCAAACAGGCCGAAGTTTTGCAGCAGGAACAGGACGCCGAATGCCACAAGCAGAGCTCCCACGGCAATCGCGCCGGTGCGGTTGTTGTTCATCAGGATGCCTCCCCTGGCAGTTATGCCATAACTGATTGCGTTACTGTGCTATACGCAGCGGGCGCAAACGGGTTGCGCCCGAGCCCTGAAACTTCTCCACGCCCCATGCGTAAAGGGTGTAGAACCAGTGAGGAGGCTTCACGATGTCAGAGGAAGAACGCAAGGAAGAATCGCCTGAGACCGGCTCGCAGGAACCGGTGGATCGGCTGGGTCAGGAGCTGGGCGACACGGCGGACTCGGTGACCCGCGATCTGCGGGACCTGCAGGACGAACTCATGCCGCCGCCGGCGGAACCGCCGCTCGAAGCGGAGGCGGTCGCTCCCCCGGTTGAGCCGGCGATTGAGCCGGTCATCGAGGAACCTGTGTTGCCTGTCGCGACCGCTCCAGTCAGCGGGGCGCGCGCCAGCGGGGCGAGCTTCACGCCGGAGGGCACGGACGACGACCGCCTGATGTCCATGCTGGCGTGGTTGTCGATGGTGATCCTGCAACTGCCGATCGTCTCGATCATCCAGTTGCTGAGCCCGAGCACGAAGGACCGGCCGTTCCAGCGGCACCATGCCGTGACGTCGCTGATCTTCTACGGCGCGGCAATCGTCTATGAGATCGTCGCGACCGTCGTCTTCACGATCCTGACGGCGGTGACGCTCGGATGCGGTGCGATCTGCCTGTGGGTGATCTTCTTCGTGCCCCACGCCCTCGGCCTGTACTACGCGTTCCAGGCGTACGG